>CAZIIS010000013.1:0-41949 GCA_964539295.1 uncultured Fimbriimonadaceae bacterium
CTGGCGAGGGAGCCGAGCGCTTCGGCTTGCGCCTTGTCCTTCGGACCGGGGTGCAAAAGACATCACCCCGGCCACCCGGTGTAGGGCCGAACCGCCAATCGCTGAAAACGCCGCGGCGCCGGGAAGGGCCGCAGAACCGGCCAGACAAACAAAGGCCGCCCGAGCCTAGGCCCGGGCGGTCTTTTCGCGTGGGAGAGAAACTGTGCCGTTGCCTTATCCTTGCAGGAGGGACAGTACGGCCTGCGGAGCTTTGTTGGCCTGTCCGAGAACGGCCATGCCGCTCTGCTGCAGGATCTGGAGCCGCGTCAAGTTGGTCATCTCGGCGGCGACGTCCGTGTCGCGAATCGAGGACTCGGTGGCGGTCAGGGTCTGCTGCGCCACACGCAGCGAGCGGATGTTCGACTCCAGGCTGTTGGACATGAAGCTTCCCATCTCGCCGCGCTTGCGGTTCAGGTCGTCGATCGCCGCGTCGATGGCGGAGATGGCCGCCGACGCGCCGCTGGCGCTGGTCATATCCAGGGCATCGATGCCGAGCGTCGACGCCGCGAAGTTGCCCAGCGATAGGGACGCGGTCTGACCCGCATTGCCGCCCACCTGGAACTGCGCCGAGCCGACCATCACCTGTCCGGCGTTGGCGTAGGTGGCCACCGCGTTTCCGGCCTCGTTCAACACGATGCGGTTTCCGCGGGAGTCGGTCAGGGTAAGGCCGTCGTTGCCCATCTGGCCACCCGTGAAGGCCTGCGCCGGGAGGGCGCCGACCGTGACGGACGCCACCGCGTTGGTTCCGGTGACCGCCGCGTTGCCGGCAGCGCTCAACAGGACGCCGTTGGCGTCGACCAGGTTCACCTTGGCGTTGGAGCCGTACTTCACCGAGGTCAGGCGCATCGAGAAGGAGCCGGTGTTGTCCACGACGTCCGCCACCACTCCGGTCTGGCCCGACGCACGGTTGACCTTGTCGATCACCTGACCCCAGGTATCGGTCGCGGAGACGGTGAAGGTGTTGCCGTTGATGGCAAAGGAGCCCGCAGCCGCGCCCACGGACGCCGCAAGATAGGCCGCCTGGTTGGCAACCGCGACCTGACGCGTTCCCGTCGTCGTCGCTTTCGCCGCCGCCGCGGTGACCGCAACGCTGACGCTGCCGTCCGCCGTGATCGTGGACGTGCCGATCTCGCCGCCGATGCTCATCGACCGGATCGCCGAGGAGTTGACGACCATCGCGTTGACGCCGGCGCTACCGTTCAGCAGCTTCTTGGTGCCGAACTGGGTCTGGTCGGCGATGCGGTTGATCGAAGAGACGATCAGGTTCCACTGAGTCTGGTTGGCCTGGAGTTGCGACGTACTCAGGGCGCCGGAGTTGGCCGATGCGACCGCCAACGTGCGACCGTCGCGCAGCAGCTTGCCCACTTCGTCGAGAGCGCCCTCCGCCGTCTTGGCGTAGTTGAGCGCGTCCTGGCTGTTCTGGATGGCCTGGGTGACGCCGGAGATCTGAGCGCGGAAGCTCTCCGAGGCGATGAGACCCGCCGGGTCGTCGGCCGCCGAGTTGATGCGAAGACCGGTCGAGAGCCGGTTCATCGACTTGCTAAACTGGTCACTGGTCGCTCCAACGTTCCCGAGGGCGTTGAGAGCCATGATGTTTGTGTTTACGCGAAAAGAAGACATGGTTTCCTCCATGACTGGCCGCCGGCTACCTTTCCTTGTTCTCTCTGAGCCGTCGGCCTGTTGTCCGAGGGGGTTATTCCCTGTTCGATTTACCGGGGACCTGGTAAAAATACTGGGATTACGCAGAATTGCTGGGTTTGGCGGAAACAGGTATGAAAACGGGGTCGCGTAGGTTCAAACGCGGCCCCGACGACCGGGTGATTCGGTGGGAAAAGGCTTAGCGCCGGCCGAAGCCCTGCTCCTCCAGGAAGCGCTTGAGCGCCTCCCGGCCGGTCATGTGACGACCGTCCACCCGCCGTCCGCAGCGCATCGACCAGGTCACCTCCCCCTTCATCTTCTGCGACTCGTAGAACCCCTTCATGCGCGCGTCGTACTCGGCCACCGCCTCGTCCACGTCCGCTTCGTACCGCTCGCGATGCCAAACCGCCTGCTGGCGGAGGCGAGGCTTGATGGCTGCCGCGCACGACGACGCCGGACGGCCGACGCAAAGCCCGAACAGCGGCGCCACCCCCTCCGGCAGACCGAGGAGTTCTCGCATCGCCGCCACGTCGTTGCGCACCGCGCCGACGTAGCAGATTCCTAGACCGAGGGCCTCCGCCGCGCAGACCATCCGCTCGGCGGCAAGCGAGGCGTCCACCACCGCCATCACCTTGAACTCCTCGTAGTCGAGGCCCGCGCACGGCTCGCCCACCGCCAGCCCAACGCGCCGCAGCCGGTTGAGGTCCGCCAGGAAGACGATGAACCACGGGGCGTCGCGAACCTGCTGCTGGTCCCCGGCCAACGTGGCGATGGCGCCGCGCTTCTGCGGGTCCTGCACGCTCACGACCGTCCAGAGCTGGAGGTTGCTGCTGGTCGCCGCGCTTTGGGCGGCAGCCACCAAGCCGCGCGCCACGCCCTCGGACAGCTCCTCCCGGGCAAACTGGCGCACCGACCGGTGACAAAGAAGGCTCCCGAGGTCCGGAAGGTCCTCGGGAGCTTCACAACCGTAGCGCAGTTCCCAAGCCTTCGCGGGGCTTTCCTCAAACATGCCCCGATTATGCTTGCGGCCTGCCCGGCGCCGCGGGTCCGTTACGGCAGGAAGTGCTTGACGCCCTCGAGGAACCAGGCTTTGTTTTTGTAACCCTCGATACGCCCAAACGGGATGGAGTCGCCGTTCACGAAGAGCACGCACGGATACCCGCTCACGCGGTACTTCTCCATCAGGGGTCGGTTCTCGGGCGCCTCGCCGTCCACGCGCACCGGGATCACGTCCTTCAGCGCCGCGATCACCTCGGGGTCCTTGAACGCCTCCTCCTCCATCTGCTTGCACGGCCCGCACCAGTCCGCGTAGAACTTGATCATCACGTTCCGCGTCTCCTTCTTCGCCTGCTTCATGGCGTCGTCATAGCTGGCGGCCCATTGGAGTTCCTTGGGCGTTTTGGCCTCAGCCACGGGCTGATCGGAGGTGGCGGTCGGTTCGGCCGTCTGGGTGCAACCGCCAAGCCAGCAGGCGGCAGCCACACAAAGAAGGATGGGAACGCTAGTACGCATGCTTTCACCCGGCGTCCCGCAGGGTGGCCTGCGCGAAGCCGTCACTCGATTGTGAACCATTTCGGCGCATCCGCCTGCGGGTCCGGCGTCAAACTCCGCACCACGGTGCGCCTCAGTCCCCAAAACCGGCCTAGCGTTCCCCTTCGCTCGCCTGCCGAAGCCGCCGATGACTGTGGTGTCGGAGGAGCGAATGCGCATCCGACCGAACCCCAGATGGCAAAGAGCGCGGGATGTTGATCACCGATTACGAAACCGGGCGAGAAGTGCGCGACCTATGCGTCGCCCTCACGCCAAACGAGGCCGAGGAGCTCATGGTGTACCTTGAGCGCCTCCTGGCCGCGCCCGAGATCAGCCGCATCTACCTGAGCGAGATCCGCGGCTGCCGCTTTGAGCGCGAAGTTACCCTTCGGCTTCTTGAGCCGCGCCAGGCACGAAGAGTAGCCTAGGGTTGGGTAGCATCAAGTGGCATGAACGTTAAGTTCAAGACGCTTCACCTGAAGAAGCGCGTACCCCTTGCGATCAGCCGCGGCGTTAGCACCGGCTCCGTGAATCTCTACGTCTTGGTCGAGGAGGACGGGCTGACCGGAATCGGCGAGTGCGCCCCCGGAACCGGCTTCGACGACACGCTGGCCGCGCAGGCGGAGCGCAGCCTCGGCGAACTCGTCGCCTCCGGCCTGGAGGGCCTTTCCGTCGCGGCCGCTTACGACCGGGGCGCCCAGACGGGCCTCAACCCCTCTGCGCTGGCGGCGCTCGACGTGGCGCTCTGGGACCTGCTAGCGAAGAAGGCGGGCATGCCGCTCTACCGGCTGCTCGGCCTGAGCAAGCCCGTTGAGCCGACCAGCGTCACCGTCGGCATCACGCCGGTCGACGCGATCGCCGACCGCGTGCGCGAACTGCTCGACAGCACCGGCGGCAAGTCATTGAAGATCAAATTGGGCTCGAAGGAGGGCATCGAGGCCGACCAGGCCAGCTACGCGGTGGCGGTCGACGCCGCCAAGCGATTCGGCGCGCGCGTACGCGTCGACGCCAACGGCGGGTGGACGCCGAAGGACGCCCGGACCATGATCGCCTGGCTCGCCGAGCGCGACTGCGACTACGTGGAGCAGCCGCTTGAGGCTGGACGCGAGGAGGACCTGCCGGGCGTCTTTCAGGGACGGCGGTTGCCGATCTTCCTGGACGAATCGTGCCGGGTCTCCGCCGACGTGCCGAAGCTCGCGGACCGTTGCGACGGCGTCAACCTCAAGCTGATGAAGACCGGCGGCATCACCGAGGCGCTCCGCCTGGTGGCCACGGCCCGCGCCCACGGCCTGAAGACGATGATCGGTTGCATGGGCGAGAGTTCGGTGGCGATCGCCGCCGGCGCGGCGATCGGGTCGCTCTTCGACCACATCGACCTCGACTCCCACCTCAACCTGAACCCCGACCCCGCGCAGGGGCTGTCGTTCGAGGACGGCGTGGTGACGCCCTCCGACGAACCCGGGCACGGCGCCTCGTTGGCGGTGGGGAACTAGGCGCGGTGTTTGGCGCCGACCTCAAGCTTGCGCTCTTCATGGAGGGCGCTTTGGCCGACCGAAGCGGCAAGATGGGCTTCGGGCTGCTGCGTTACTCGGCCAACCCGATCGTGGCCGTCGTGGATTCGGCCCACGCAGGGCGCGACTGCGCCGAGGTCACCGGCATCGCGCGCTCGGCGCCGGTCGTGGCCTCGCTGAGGCATGCGCGAGACTTGGGCGCGGAGGCGCTCGTTCTGGGCATCGCCCCGTCCGGAGGACGCATCCCGGACGAGTGGCGGGCCCCGCTCGACCATGCTGTGGAGCTCGGCATGTCGCTCGTCAACGGGCTTCACGAGCCGCTGGCCCCGCGCTATTTCTCGCTTCGGCCCGGCCAGCATGTCTGGGACATCCGTCAAGAGCCAGTGGACCTCGCCCCCGGATCGGGCCAGGCCTGCGAGCTGAACAACCGACGCGTGCTGATGGTCGGCACCGACATGTCGGTCGGCAAGATGTCCGCCGGCCTGGAGATACACCGGTCCGCCCGGGCGCGTTCGGTCCGCTCGGCCTTCGTCGCCACCGGACAGATCGGCGTCGCCATCTGCGGACGGGGCGTGGCGCTGGATGCCGTTCGCGTGGATTACGCCGCCGGCGCGATCGAACGCGAGGTGATGGCGGCCGCCGACGCCGATCTGGTGATCGTCGAAGGGCAGGGCTCGCTCATCCACCCGGGCGCCACGGCCAACCTCGCTCTGCTGCGCGGCGCCTGCCCAACCCACCTGGTGGTCTGCCACCGCGCGGGGATGGAGGCGCTGCCGCGCTTCCCGTGGGTGCGCGTGCCGCCGCTGCTGCAGTTCGCCAAGCTGTACGAGGACCTCGCTTCGGCCTGCGGCAACCTGCCCCGGCCCCGCACTGCCGCGGTTGCGCTCAACACGGCGCACCTCGACGAGACCGCCGCGCGCGAAGCGATCGCTCGGGTGGCCGGCGAAACCGGCCTGCCGACGACCGACCCGGTGCGGTTCGGCGCCGACCCGCTCCTAGACGGCCTGCTCGGCGGATAGCGCGACGAGTCGGTCCACGATCGCCTTGGCCGCCGCCGGGCGGCCAAGCGCCAGCGCGGCGCTTCGCATCGCCGCCAAGCGCTCCGGCGAGCCGAGAAGTTCCTGGACCGTCTGGCGCAGTTCGCGCGGGTCCCGGCAGATGACCCCCGCGCCGGTCGAGGCCAGGAACTCCGCGTTCCCCTCCTCTTGCCCCGGGATCAGGAACGGCGCGTAGACCACGAACGGCAGGCCGCTGGCCAACGCCTCGGATGTGGTCAGCCCGCCCGGCTTGCCCACGAGCAGGTCCGCCGCACGCATCGCGGTCGCCATCTCGGGTTGCGAGATCAGACCCCTCGGGTCCACGCGGACCTTTCCGCCCGAAGGTAGAGAGGCCATCCGCTGCTCCACCACCGCCCGGAGCCGCTGGTTGCGACCGCACAGCGCGATCACCTCGGCCTCGCACTCCATGCCGGCCAACGCCCGGCAAGCCTGCACCATCGGCCCGCCGCCGATGCCGCCCGAGCTCAACAGAACCAACGGAGCCGTGCCGGAGATGCCCGTGCGCGCCCGTGCTTCGGCCCGGTCCTCTGGCTCGCCGAACACCGGGTCGATCGGGATGCCCGTCACGTCGATGTGCCCCCGGGACGGCGCGTAACGTTGCTCAAGGATCTCCTTGGACCACTCGCCCGCGACGAAGAACCGATCTGGCCGACCGCGCAGCCACATTCGGTGGGGGTAGAGGTCGGTCACCACGATCGCCATGCGGAAGCCCCGCCTTTTTCGCCGCACGCGGTCGAGGAGCGGTTGCGGAAGCGAGTGGGTGCAGAGAACCCAGTCCGGCTGGAACGTGCGAACCAGGCCGCGGATGCGCGAGACGAACACCTCGTCCAACACCGTCTGGAACCGGTACGCCAGCCGAGCTTTGTCGGACGAACGGTACAACGTGCCCCAAAAGCGCGGCTGCCGCTTCACGAGCAACTCGTACCCTCCTCGGTACCAGGCCCGGAAGCCCCGCGAGGCGTAGTCGAGCGTGTCGACGCTCTTGACCGACAGTCCTCGCCCGGCAAGCTCCCGTTCCAGGGCCCGGGCGGCGCTCATGTGGCCGTTGCCCGTCGAGGCCGACAGGATCAGCACGCGGGGCGAACCCGCGCCCTGTTGTTCGGACCGATCGGTGTTACCGCGCATAGCCGTGATGGGCGCCTCGCATCAGGCGCGAGACCGGAGCCGCTGAACCAAGCCCCACACGCGGAGCCGAAGGTAGCGTTGGAGGACGGCGCAGTATAGATCGAACAGCGCGATCAGCGCCGCCCAAACGACCAACGGCCAGATGCCGAGCAGCCAGTACGGCACGGCCAGCGGCAGGTCGAGAAGGATGCCGAAGTCGTGCATCTTCTCGTTGGTCCGCGTGGCGCGCTCAAACAGGTCGAGGTCCTGGCGCGACGGCCGCTCAAGGTGAGTGGCGTGCGCGCCCTGCGCGCGTTGATCGCGCGTCAGGCGCGTGCAGTCCGCCCACGCCTCCATGAACCGGCGGAAAAGCTCCATGCCGACCAATTGGTAGAGCCGCATCGTCTCAAACCGCTTGGGATCGTAGAACCAGGAGCGACCCATCGGCGGCAAGGGTGCGCCGTTATCCCGCGGAACATGAGGTTCGGCGCGGTGCGCCAGTTCGCGGCACAGCGCGCGCTTGTAGCGCTCCACCACCACCGACGAAAGGTGCATCGTCGCCAACGCGGCCACGTAGGCCACGTGCCAACCCCAGTGCACCCGCCAAAACGAGATCAGGAACGGCACGAGCAGCACGAAGCGCACCCAGTTGTTGCTCTCGTAGTAGCGCGAAAGCTCGGCGGTTCGCTGAAGCACCGGCGCGGCGGGTACCGCAGCGGCGCCGTCGGAGGGGGAAGGCAGCATGGTCTCCGCGGCAAGCGCGGTGGTCATGGCGTAGACGCGCCGGGTCCCGAGGCGTTCGTAGTGACGAGCGTTCATAGCGGCCTGATAGGCGGAGTATATCTGGCAACCCGCCAAGGCTCCGGGCGGGGCGCCGACGACGCTGCGACGGTCCGTCCTCCTGCTCCGTCTCTACCTGCGTGGGCGCGGGCCCGCGCGATGCGCCTTTCGGGGCGGTACTCTTCGCATATCAGGCTGGCCGTCGATGCGGCCGCAAGCAGATGCCGAATTCGGGATGAGGGAACCGACGAAGACCTGCTTGGTCGAACGGGAAGAGGTTGAGCCGGGCGGGCGCGCGCCGCGCCTGTCGCTGGCGGACCTCCGTCTTGCCACGCTGCCACCCATCGCGTGGCGTCCACTGCTCATCGTCGCTGCCGTGACGTTGCTCGTGCACCTGCTGTGCATCGACCGCTACGGCTTCTTCCGCGACGAACTCTACTACCTGGCCTGCTCCAAGCGCCTGGACTGGGGCTACGTGGATCAACCGCCCCTTTCCATCGCCCTGCTTCGGATGGTGACCGCCATCTTCGGCGACTCGCTGGCCGCAGTACGCGCAGCGCCCGTCTTTACCGGCCTGGCCACCATCGCCGTCGTCGGGCTGATCGCCCGCGAGATGGGCGGCGGCAAGTTCGCCCAGACGCTGGCCGCCCTGGCCGTGGCGGTCTCCCCGGTCTACCGCGTGGTGTCGCACGTCTACTCCATGAACGGTTTGGACGTGCTGCTCTGGGCCGCCTCGGCGCTCATCTTCTTGAGGTTGCTCAAGCAGGACACGCTCGGGCTATGGTTGGCGCTCGGCGCGGTATGCGGCATCGCGTTCCTGAACAAGGTCGGCATCCTCTGGTTGGGGGCCGGAGTCGGGCTCGGGCTGCTCCTCACCGATAAGCGACGGTTGTTGCTCACGATCTGCCCGTGGGCGGCGCTGGCGTTGGCGACGGCGATCGCGGCCCCCTACGTCGTCTGGCAGTCGCAACATAGCTGGGCCACCGTGGAGTTCGTCCGGAACGCCACCAAGTACAAGCTCGTGCCGACCCCGCCCTGGCTGTTCCTGGCCACCCAGGTGGTGGTGATGAACCCGGCCACAGCGCCGCTCTGGGTCGTCGGCGCGCTCGGGGGCGTCTTCCACCCGGCCTGGAAGCGCTGGCGTCCCATGGCGATCGTCTTCCTGACCGTTGTCGCCATCCTGCTGGCGAGCGGACGAGCGCGCGAGAACTACCTCTCGCCCGCCTTCCCCTTTGTGCTCGGCGTCGGCGCAGTCGCCATCGAGGGATGGATGGCCGACCGACACCGGGCATGGCGCCGGGTCGTCGTCGGCGTGACCGCGGTTTTGGGGATCGCGACCAGCCTGCTGGCCCTGCCGATCCTATCGCCGCAGACCTTCATCAAGGTCGTCGGCCACAGCCCGGTGGAACCGCCCGCCGCCGAGCGCGGCGAGAAGAGCCCGCTGCAGGGCTTCGCCGACATGTACGGATGGCCCGAGATGGCCGCGCGGGTCGGCCAGGTGTACGCAAGTCTGAGCCCGGCTGACCGCATTCGCTGCGCCGTGTTGACCAACAACTACGGCGAGGCCTCCGCCATCGACCACTTCGGACCCGAACGCGGCCTGCCGACTCCGATCTGCGGCCACAACAACTTCTGGCTCTGGGGCCCCGACGGCTGGCTCGGCGACGTGGCGATCCTGGTGGGCGACTGGCCGAAGGAGCGCCTGGACGACTTCGAAAGCGTCCAGAAGGTCGGCGAGATGAACAGCCTGTACGCCGTCCCCGAGGAGCGCGACGCGCCCATCTACCTGGCGCGCAGGCTCCGCGTCTCCGTCCCCGCCTTCTGGCGCTCGATCCGCCTTTTCATGTAGCCCCTAACCGCCCTTCGGCGTCTGCCGCGGCAGCGCCTTGGCCAGGGGTCTCCGGAAGGCGCCGTCAGACGAGGGTTCCGACGGCGAACAGCGTCTTGTGGCGCCGCACGGCCTCGCCGTCGCGCACGGGCTCGAGATCCACGGGTGGGTAGAGCCCGGGGTCGACATCGGCGGGAATCGGCTCGAGCTTGCCGTAAAGGAAACGCTTGATCCGCTCTTTGCCCTTGGCCCCGGCCGGGATCAGGTGCATCGACACCGCCGCCTTCCGGAGGAAGCCGTGAGCGCGCTCCCTCGCGCCGTTGAGTTCGTCCGCGTAAGCCTTCATCACGTTGGGCTCAAACCCCTCGGCGCGAAGCAGCGCGGCCAGTTCCCCAGCCGAGAGGTAGTTCACCGCGTACGCGCCGGCGTTGAAAAGCTCCCACTCGCAATTGGCGCTGACGATCACCAGCTTGCCCTGTGGCCGCAGCACGCGCCTCGCCTCACGGACGAACAAAGCGACGTCCGGCAAGTAGTAGATCGCCTCGAGGATCGCAACCACGTCCAGGCTTCCGTCGGCGAAGGGCAGCGCCTGCGCGTCCGCCTGCAAGACCCGAGCCCAGCCGCCGTGATGCTCTTGAGCCACGCGCACCATCTCGGGGTCGCAGTCCACCCCCACCACGCTCTTGGCGACCTTCGCCAACGCCCCGAGGCCAAAACCCGGCCCGCAGGCGACCTCGAGCACGTCCTTGCCCCCGCACAGCGTTTGGAGAAAACCATACCTTTGGTGCAGCATCGCCATCTGCTCCTTGGTCGCACAGCGACCGGGCATGTCAGACACTGCGGTGTAGTCTTTCGAGCGTGCGGTTTCCATTGCAATTGTCGCCTTTTTAGGCCGTGCCGGACGATTTTACATCAGTGGGTTACCCGCCTGCGTCCATCGTCCGGAGGATTATCTGGTTCACCTTGCGAACGTCGAACCGCTCCAACGCGATCTCCCGGCTGCGCCAGCCCATCTTGGGGATGAGCGCCGGGTTTTGGATAAACTTCTCCATTGCCTCGGCCAACGCTTTGGCGTCCCGCGGCGGAACAAGGAAGCCGTTCTCGCCGTCGATCACCGTCTCCCGGCATCCCGGCGAATCCGTCGTGATCAGCGGGCGCGACATCGCCATCGATTCGAGCAGCGACCGCGGCACCCCCTCGCGATAGTAGGAGGCGAGCACGCTCACCTGGGCGCCGAGGATGAACGGCCGCACGTCCTTCGAGCTCCCCAGGTAGTGCAGGATCCCTTCGTCCTCCCACGCCTTGAGCGTCTCGTCGGGGATGCACGACGGGTTGTGGTCCAGGATGCCGGCCCAGTTGAACAAGACGTCCGGGTACTTGGCCTTCAGCATCCGGGCGGCCTCGGCATACTCGTAGAGCCCCTTTTCCTTCAGCGGCCGAGCGATCACCAGGAACGACGGACGGACCGGCGGTGGCGGCTCGGCGTCAAACCGATCGACATCCACGCCGGAGCCGCCGATCAACACGGCCTTCTCCGGGTCCCGCATCAACCCCTCCTTCAGGAAGAGCGCGCGATCGTCGGGGTTCTGGAAGAAGACGGCGTCGTTGCGCTTCAGCGCGTACCCGTAGAGCCCCTTCACGACCCGCGTCACGAGCCGGTGCGAACCGCCGTCGCCGAAGGCGTAGCCCAGTCCCGAGATCATGGAGTAGACCTTGGGCACGCCCGCCTGCCGGGCGGCGATCGAGCCGTAGATGACCGGCTTCACCGTGTTCGTCAGCACCGCGTCGGGTTTTAGCTCCTTGAACGCCCGGCGAAGCTCCCGGAGGGTTCCCAGATCCTGAAGCGGGTTGGCGCCCGCGCGCTCCAGCCCCATGTGGCGCAGTTCGATGCCGGCCTCGGCGAGCTTCTCGCCGATGTCCTCCATCTGCATCGAGCGCTCCAGCTCGGGATCGCGCCCGCCCAGGGCCGTCACGCGCCACCCGCGCGCCACGAACTCCTTCAGCATCGAAAGCCGCAGAAGCACGAAGGCGCCGTCCCAGCTATGCACGGCAACCAAGTGACGACCGCTCACATCCCCTCCATTCCAAGCAACATCAACCAAAACCCGAAACCCATTCCGCGCCAAGTCTAGCCGTTCGGGGTCCCCGTACGGCATGACCGCCGGGGACCCCGATAGGCTCATTTCCCAACCAAATGGCTAAGGAAGAAGCACCTTTCCGATTACTTTTTGCACCTTGCCGGCCTTCATGCCGCGGGCCAGCAGCGACTTGCGCGCCGTATGGGCCGCGTCCGCGCACGTGTAGTACTGGAACGTCTTGCCGTTCCATACCTTGAACTTCGCCACGGCGCCCTTCTGGTTGCAGCAGCCCGGATCGCCGACCGCCTTCGGTTGAAGCGGAGTGGACTGGCAGCACTCGTCCTTCCCCTCGGCCTTCATCTGCATCCGCTTGGCCTCGGCCTGGAACGCCCCTTCGCCCTTCAACGTCTTGCCGGCGCAGGCAGCCCGCGCCTTCTTCGCCGCCGCGCACGCGGCGCAATCCTGCGCGCACGCCACCGACACGGCGCTCAGGCACAGGACCATCAACATGAGCTTTTTCACCATTGACCCGATCTCCAACACAGAATGCTGTGTGCCCCCCAATATGGCACGCCTAACCCGCCCTCCGCGCGGTTCAGAACTGGTCGGTCATGAACATCTGCGGAACCTCGGCGAAGCCGCGGCCCATGAAGATCAACTCGCGGTGCGGCTGGCCGATCGGCACGCGGAGTTGGTGCGTCAGCGACTTCAACCCCAGCCAGGTGGTACCTGGCGGCACCGGCCAACGGGTGAAGGGACGGCCGGGTATCGCCTCGCGGCACGCGGACCCCTCCACGCATAGGTAGCCGGAACCGAACTCCTCGCAGATGCGCAGCACCCAGTGCCAGGCCGACCACCGCTGAGCGTCGCGCCGCAAGCGGTTGGGGTCCTTCGACGCCCAGGCGTCGTACATCGCCTGTGCCTGGGTTCGCCCCACCAGGCCGGGCGGCTCCTCGCTCAGGTCCGAGGCGATCTCCGCTCGGATCACCTCGTCCAGCACCTCAAACCCGACGCGGCAATACACCTCGGTGCGGTGGGCGAAGAGCAGCGCCGCCCCCTCGTTTGCCTTCTCGCCGTGCTCCCAGACCCGCTCCAGCAGTTGCGCCGCCAACCCGCGGCCCCGATGCCCGACGGCCGTCGCCACGCCCGCGATGCCATAGGCGCGACCCCACCCGAACAGCAGGGGCGTGGTGGTGAGGATCGACCGGATCTCGCCGTCCTCGAAGAGCGCCCACTTGCGGTTCAGGTCGAAGAACGGCTCCGAAAAGAAGACCGAGCGCGCCCGCTTCAGGTCCAGGTTGAACACCGTGCAGAGCAGCGCAACGAACTCGTCCGCCTCGGACGAACGTATCGGCCGTATCTCGATCACCGGCGAACGGACCCCTTTGCCGGGCCCGCGTGCGACCCCTTGGCGATGCGGACCGAGGCCGTTACGTTCGAGCTTCCATGGATGCGCACACCTCTCGGGACGTCCAGGCCGACCCGGAAGACTCGGCTGCCGCGCAGTCCCTCGATCGAAATCGGTTGCGTCTCGATCGTGGTCAGGTTGGCCAACAACGCGCTCTGGCCCTGGACCTCCACCTGCACGGGAGCGATCGTGTAGCCGCGCACCCGGTAGCCGTATGCCGGTTCGCCCTCCCAGTTCGGGACGACGATCGCTCGCTTGGTCACCGCCGCCGCGGTGACGGCCGGGCTCACCGTGACCGCCGACGGAGAGGTCGTGCTCAGCGGCACGGGCCGGCTCTCCTGACCCAACACCTCCACCTTCACCTCGTAGGCCCCGCCCGGTCTCACCCGGCTCAGATCGAGCAGCGCCCGAACCTTCTTCACGTTGGGCGCCAACGACTCGGGCACGCTCACCGTCACCCGTTCCGGCATGATCGACGACGCCGCCACCTCGTAGCCCGAGGGCGGGGCGCCCGAATACTGGAGCTCGACCGGGAACTCCACCTGCCGAAGGCGCTCGATCGTCGCGAGCGCGCGCGGGGTCCGAAGCGAAAGCGTCACCCCCGAACCAAGCGGCCCCATCGTCTTCACCGGGTAGCGCCGCTCGCCCGGCGTGGCGCCGCCCAGGTCCACGTAAGCCTTCACCGAAGAGGTGTCCAGCCGGTCCAGGTGCGTGGCGGTTCCCTCCGCGATCAGCGTCACCTTGTCCGGCAACGACATCACCATCAAGTTGTCCGGCAACGCTCGGTAGGTCAAGGGCACTTCGAACTCGCGCTCCCTGCCCGGCTCCGAAAGCGGTTGCACCACCATCCAGAGGATCAACGCCACCAGGATCGACCCGATCGTGTAAAGGATGTTGCCCTTCATGCGTTCGGTTTCTCCTGTCCGTCGATCGCTTCCGGCCCCCTAAGCCGACGCATGCGCCTTGGCCTTTGCGGCTTGTCGGCCCACACGCCGCGCACTTCGCGGTTCAGCACCTCCCGAAGCTCCTTCGGCGAACCGATCGTCTCCAAGCGCCCCTCCTTTGCCACGCTGATGACCCCGCGCTCCTCGCTGACGATGACCACCAGCGCGTCGGACTGCTCACTGATGCCGATCCCGGCGCGGTGGCGCATATGCAGGTGCGAGGGGAGCGAAGGGTTCTCGCTGAGCGGCAGCCGGCAGGCCGCGGCCGAAACCCGGTTGTTGCGGATGATGGCCGCGCCGTCGTGAAGAGGGTTGCCGTGGTAGAAGATGGCGCCCAACAGCGGCGTGGTCACCAGCGCGTTCACCTGCACGCCGTTCGCCGCGATGTCGTCCAGCTTCGTGTTGCGCTCCATCACGATAAGGGCGCCCACCCGCTGGCCCGCCAACTCGCTGACCGCGGCCACGATCTCCTCCAAAACGTCGGCGCCGAAGGTCGTCTCCGAACCCGGCAGCCGGTCCGGCCACAAGCCCAGCTTGGCGAAGCCCTCGAGCGCCTGACGAATCTCCGGAAGCAGCAACAGCACCAACGCCACCGGCGCCAGCAGCGTTGCCTTGTCCAGCAGCCAGTTCAGGGTGCGCAACTGCAACAGGTCGCTAAGGAATAGCGCGAGCACAAACACCGCGATGCCGCCCGCGATGCGCCACGCCCGAGTGCCGCGGATCAGCTTCAAAATGCGATAGAGGATCCACGCCACCAACAGGATGTCGACGACGTACCAAATCGACCTTGGGAAGTCGACCCACAGTGGGCTGAGCCTTCGAAGTACCTCTTCCAACGATGTTTGGGTTGATTGTAGCCGAGCAATATCGGTTGATACGGGGCCATTCCTAAGGGGAAAGGACTTAATGCGGCCCATAATCCCTTGGCCCAGGAGAAAACGAGATGAGTGAAGAGGAACCCAAGCGAACCCTCGACGAGATTCGGCGTGAGATCGACAAGCTGGACGATCAACTCGTCGCCTTATTGAACCTGCGCGTGTCGCTGGCCCAAGAGGTCGGCCACGTCAAGGGCAAGGAGAAATCGCCCTATTTCACGCCGGAAAGGGAGCGCCAGATCTACGCCAAGCTAGAGACGCACAACCCCGGACCGCTGCAGAACCGCCAGCTTGCCGCGATCTACCGTGAGGTGATCAGCGCCGCGCGTTGCGCCGAAAAACCGCTTGAAGTTGGGTACTGGGGACCGGAGGGCACCTTCTCGCACCTGGCCGCCATCGAGACCTTTGGCCGCAGTACTGAGTTTAAGCCGTTTGAATCGATTCAGGACGTCTTCCTGGCCGCCGAACACGGCCACGTGGACTACGGCATCGTGCCGATCGAGAACTCCACCGCCGGCGTCGTGCCGGAGACGCTCGACGTGTTCCCCCAGACCAACCTTCGGATCGTTGCCGAGACGTTCGTGCCGATCCAGCACCACCTGGTTTCGATCGCCGAGAAGCTCGATGACGTGCAGCGCGTCTACACCGGCCCGCAACCCGCCGGCCAGTGTCGCCGCTGGCTGAAGCTCAACCTGCCGCACGCCGAGATCGTCGAGGTGGCGCCCACGGCCAAGGCCGCGCAGCGCGCGATCCAGGACCCGGACGGGGCGGCCATCGCCAACTCGCTCTGCATCGAGATCATGGGGCTGCCGGTGCTGGCCGACCACATCGAGGACAACCCCGAGAACCGCACGCGCTTCGTCGTCCTCGGCTACAACGAGCCCAAGCGCACCGGCCGCGACAAAACCTCGCTGCTCTTCAGCCTGCGGAACCGCCCGGGCGAGCTCTACACAGCCCTCGGCGCGTTCGTCTCGCACGGCGTGAACCTGATGATGATCGAGTCCCGCCCGGCGCCGCGCTCCTCGTTCGAGTACGTGTTCTACGTCGATTGCGCCGGCCACCGGTCCGACCCCGCGGTGAAGCTCGCCATCCAGGAGATCCGCAAGCACGCGCTCGAGACGATCGTGCTCGGCAGCTACCCCAGCACCGACCCGAACCTGCTCGAAAGCTGAGCGGGCCCCCCACCAACGGCGGCGACTACAGGTCGCCGCCGTTGGTGGCGATCACGTCTCGGTACCAGAACGCCGAGTCTTTGGGCGTTCGCTTCAGCGTCTGGTAGTCCACGTGCACCAGCCCGAACCGCTGGCGATACCCGTCGGCCCACTCGAAGTTGTCCATGAGCGACCAGGTGAAGTAGCCGACCGTCGGCACCCCGTCCTCGCTCGCCCTTCGGAACTCCCGGATGTATCGGTGTAGGAAATCGATGCGTTGCAGGTCGTGCACCTTGCCGTCCAGCGCCACCCAGTCCGTGCAGGAGAGGCCGTTCTCGGTCACCGCGATCGACACACCGTAACGCTCGTACAGGAACTTCGGCGTCCAGTACATCACCTCGGGCGTCACCGGCCAGTCGAACGCGGTGCGCGGATGTCCCCACGGGGCCGGCGCCATAACGGCGGCGCCGTCCGGCCCGATCTGGACGTAAAACCCCTGGTAGGTGTTCATCCCGAGGAAGTCGATCGGCTGGGCGATCGTTTCCATGTCGTCCGGCCCGATCGGCGGCAACTCGGCCTCGAACAGCTTCAGCCCGTCCTCCGGATAGTGCCCAAGGAAAAGTGGGTCCATCCACCACGAGTTGGTGAAGACGGTCCGTTCAGTAACGGCAAAGGTGGCGCGCCGCGCGGCCTCCACGTCCTTGGGGTCGTCGGTGGGCGGGATCGCGCACGACGCGACCGGCACGTAACCGATGGTCGGGCGCTTCCTGGCGGCTGCGCGGATCGCCTGGACGCCCAGCCCGTGGGCCAGCAGCGCGTGGTGGCCGGCCCGAAGCACCTCGGCCCACCGCAGCTTGTCGCCCGGAGCATGCACGCCAGTGTCATGGCCGAGCCCGATGAAGCACTGCGGCTCATTCAGCGTCATCCAATGGTCCACGCGGTCGCCAAGCCGCTCGACCACCACCCTCACGTAATCCGCGAACCACTTCGGGCTGTCGGCGTTCAGCCAGCCGCCCTTGTGGTAGAGCGCCAGCGGGTAATCCCAGTGGAACAGCGTCACCCAGGGCTCGACGCCGGCCTCCAGCAGCGCGTCCACCAGCCGGTCGTAGAACGCCAGTCCCTCTTCGTTCACGCGGCCGACGCCCTCCGGCATCACGCGCGGCCAGGAAACCGAGAAGCGGTACGCCTGCAGACCGATCGCCTTCATCAGCGCCACGTCCTCGGCATACCGGTGGTAGTGGTCGCACGCGACGTCGGCGTTGTGGCCGCCGAAGATCGCGTTCGGCTTCCGGCAGAACATATCCCAGACGCACGGTCCCCTCCCGCCCTCGTTGGTAGCGCCGTCGATCTGGTAGGACGCGGTGGCGGCCCCCCACACGAACTCCTTCGGGAAACTCATCGCAAAACCGTCCTTCGGTATCCCGCCGGGCGGCATCGGCGCCGTCCGACGTTGGGCGGCATTGTACCGCGGCCCCCCGGACCCTATGCGCGAACTTCAGCAGGATGCGGGTAGACCTTCGGTGAACTAATGAAAGAGGTCGGAATGTCAAGCGAAACCCCGAAACCGGAGACCGTGTGCTCGCTCTGCGGCCGCCAGCGCGACGAGGTTGGCCGGCTCGTGGTCGGCCTTCACGGAGCGATCTGCCGGTCGTGCCACGCGCTGGTCGGCGACGTCCTGGCCCAAGACGGCGACCGGGGCGAGCCGTCGGCCGAGGACCACGAGGGCGCGCTCGACCGGCTGCGCGACGAGGTCTGCCGCGCCAACCAGATGCTTCCCAAGTGCGGCCTGGTCACCATGCACTCGGGCAACGCCAGCGGTTACGACCCCGAGTCGGGGATCGTCGTGATCAAGCCATCGGGCATGGACTATGACAGGTTGACGCCCGGCAAGCTGGTCGCCGTCTCGATCGAGACCGGCGAACCGATCGACTCCAGCCTGCGGCCGAGCGTCGACCTGCCCCACCACCTTTTCCTGTACCGGAACCTGCCCGGCGTGCGCGGCATCATCCACACCCACAGCAACTACGCCACCGCCTTCGCCGCCTGCGGCAAGCCCGTGCCCGTGGTGCTGACCGCCATCGCCGACGAATTCGGCTGCGAGATCCCGTGCATCCCCTACACCGACAACGAGGGCGACCACATCGGCCAGGCGATCCTGAAGCAGATGAACCGTGCGCCCGCGATGCTGCTCGGCAACCACGGCGTGTTCGCCTGGGGCGCTTCGCCCACCGCCGCGCTCAAAGCCGCCGTTATGACCGAGGACGTGGCCAAGACCGTGCTCCTGGCCATGCAGATCGGAAATCCCAATGCGATTCCCCCAGAGGAAGTTGAAAAATGGTACGACCGCTATCATCATCGCTACGGGCAATCGTAGCCATATCGTCAATTGCTGCCGCCGCCGGAGCTATCGCCCAGGCCGGGTTCAGCCTTAAGGACGGCGACCGCGTCGTCTTCTACGGCGACAGCATCACGGAGCAGAAGCTCTACACCGTCTACGTCCAGGCGTTCGTCGCCACGCGCTTCCCGAACCTGAAGGTCACCTTCATCAACTCGGGCGTTGGCGGCGACCAGGTCACGGGCGGCTGGATGGGCGACGTCCAGAAGCGCGTGGAGCGCGACGTCAAGCCGTACAACGCCAGCGTCGTCACCGTCATGCTCGGCATGAACGACGGCTGGTACAGCGGCTTTACCGAGGATCGGAGCCTCGGCTTCCGCCTTGGCTACGCCAAGATGCTCGGCCTCCTTCAGAACGCCGCACCCAACGCGCGCTTCACCCTGATCGGCACCTCGCCCTTCGACGACGTCACGCGCAAGGTCAGCGACACCCACTACAACGACGCCCTGGTCAAGTACGAGGAGGGGGTCAAGGACCTCGCCGAGGCCAAGAAGATGGGCTTCGTCGACTTCAACAAGCCGCTCGTCGACGCTCTGACGAAGGCCGCGCAGATCGACCCCGAGGGCGCCCAGAAGCTGATCCCCGACCGCGTTCACCCTGGGGCGGCGGGCCACGTCCTGATGGCCGCCGAGCTACTCAAGGGCTGGAACGCCCCGGGCCTGGTCTCCGAGGTGGTGCTGGACGCCTCCGCCAAGACGGTCGTGAAGGCCGACAACGCGAAGGTCTCCCGCTTCGACGGCGCGTCGTGGACTCAGCTCGACAAGTCGCTGCCGTTCCCCATCGCCCTCGACGACAAGGCGATCGCGCTGGCGATGAAGGCCTCCGACTTCGTGAACGAGATGGACCGGCAGATCGTCAGCGTCCGCGGCCTGGCCTCGGGCTCCTACGAGCTCTCCATCGACGGCAAGGCGGTCGGCACGTTCAGCTCCGACGAACTCGGCGCGGGCGTGAACATCGCCACCCTCGACACCCCGATGAAGAAGCAGGCGTGGGACGTGGTCGCCTGCGCGTTCCATCTCAGCGACGCCCACAACGTGCGCTGGCGCGAACTGCAGTACCGCTTCGGCGCCTACAAGGGTCTGGACGCCGCGCTGAACGGCCTCGCCAAGCTTGAGAAGGACATCCGCAACACGCAGATGCGGTTGGCCCAACCCAAGCCGCACGTCTATCGGATCTCGAAGGTCTGAGGCCCCTTCGGCCCCCGGCACCGTGGAATGCGGGCCGGGGGCGCCCCTTTTCCCCCTCTTGACCGCTCCATATGGAGCGCAGGTAACCTGCGTTCGTTAGTTGCGGTGCCACCCACAGACACCGACGTCCAGTGGAGACCAATCTATGAAGAGCTTTGCCGTCCTTGGCTCAGGCATGCAGGGAACTGCCGCGGCCTACGATCTCGTCAGCTTCGCCTCCCCGAGCCGCGTGCTCCTCGGCGACATCGATCCCCTACAAGCTCAGCGCAGCGCTGAGCGCGTGAACCGCCTCACCGGCACGAGCCTATGCGTCTCCCGTCAGGTGGACGCGCTCGACTCCGACGCCCTGGGCGCCTTCCTCGAGGGCGCCGACGTGCTGCTGAGCTGCCTGCCGTACTGGATGCACGAGTACGTGCTCAAGGTGGCGATCGAACGGGGCGTGAGCATGGTCGACCTCGGAGGCAACACCGAACTCACCCTTCGAACGCTCGCCATGGACGAGAGGGCCAAGCAGGCGGGGATCACCTACGTGCCCGACACCGGCCTGGCGCCGGGGCTCGTAAACAGCCTCGGTTGCAGCATCATCGAGTCGCTCGACCAGACCGACTCCGTCAAGCTCTACTGCGGCGTGCTGCCCCAGCATCCCAAGCCGCCGTTCAACTACAAGCTCACGTTCAACGTCGAGGGGCTCGTGACCGAATACGACTACCGGGCCGTGGTGCTGCGCGAAGGCGCCATCCAGGAGGTGGCGACGCTCGACGAACTGGAGACGATCGTCATCGACGAGCTCGGAACTATGGAGGCGTTCACCACCTCCGGCGGCGTGAGCACGGCCCCGTTCACCTTTGAGGGCAAGGTGAATTCTTACGAGTACAAGACGATTCGCCATCCCGGCCACTGCGCGCTGATGCGCATCTTCAAGGACTTCGGCTTCTGGGGGGAGGAGATGGTCGACGTGCGCGGCACGTGCGTACGCCCGAAGGACGTGTTCAACGCCGTCTTCGGGCCGGAGTTGGCCAAGTACGAGGACCGCGACCTCTGCGCGATTCGCGCCGTGGGCTCGGGCATGAAGGACGGCCACAAGGCGAAGATCCAGATCGACATCTTCGACAAAGAGTGTGAGAGGACCGGCTTCACGTCGATGGAGCGGCTGACCGGGTTCTCATGCGCCATCGTCGCCCAAGAGGTGGCCGCAGGCCGCGTCCCCGCGGGCGCCGTGCGCTATGAGAACGCGATGCCCGGCAAGCGCTTCTTGGCCGAGCTCGCCCGCCGAGGGATCGAACCCAAGGTCGTGGAGTGCATCGAGGCCTAACCGCCGGCTGCACTCAGGCACGAAAAAGGGCCGCGACGCGAAGGCGTTGCGGCCCTTTTTCGGCCCTAGAGCTCGATCCCGAACTCCTCGCAGTAGCGGTTGAAGAGGTTTTGCGCCGCCGGATAGCAGGAGTACGGCGACATGAAGTGCGGGAACTCGAAGGTGATCACCTTCTCCACGATCGGGCTGGCCTGCGCGATCTTGAACTTCAGGTAACGCCAGTCCGCCGGCGGGAACTTCATCGGCATGTCGCGGTCGAACGACTCTACGTTCGACCAGATCGCGATGCCGTGCTTGTCCCCCAGCGCCTTGATCCCCTTGTGGAAGTCGGCAAGCTCCTCATATTGGATCTGGCCGTCCTGGAACGCGCAGATATCGAGCACGCCCTTTGTCTCGCTGAAGATCCGGTCCCAGTGGTCGAGCGATTCGTCGAGCGTGAAGATGTCCGAAGGGCCGTACTGCTTCCCGCCCTGCGGGAACGGCGAGATGAGCACCGGCAGGTCGAGCGCCTGCTTGCAGTGTGCGCCGATGGCGTTGAACAACTCGATGATGTGCGTGTCGTTGCGGCTGGTCTCGTGACACAGGTACCAGCCCTTGAACGCCGGGCTCGAGCCGTAGCGCTCCACCACCTCGTCGACGAACGCCTTGTTGACGTCCACCTCTTTCCACCAACTGCCCCGGTGCCAAAACTGCCCGGAGTCGTAGGTACCGAACCAGAGGCCGATGCCGAACTCCTCGGCGGCATCGAAGAACACCTTGCCCAGGTCATGGTTGATGGGAAGCTGGTTCGGGAGGCTCTTCGACGGGAAGATGCACTTGTCCCTGTACCCGGCACGGATGATGATCGCGGTATCGATCCCTATCTTCTGATAAAGAGCGAACTCCCTGCGCCATTCCTCCCGACCCCAGTTCTGGCTGGGGATATCGTGCGTGATCTCATCGAGAAAAGTACCGGTGATACGCTTCATGGGACCTCTTCAGCCTTGAAAGTCTACTCGCAGGCCCAGCGCCGCCGTCACTCTTTGGGCGGTTCGCTACGCCAAATGGACGCTAGGATCTTCCCAACACCCGTGCGGCCGCCGGGCCAAGAACGTCGTTGCCCAGCGTCCGCACGCCGGCCCGCTCCAACACCGTGGCCGACGGCAACACCTTTCGGAATCCGCCGGTCGAGGAGTCGAGATCGGAGGCGATGTCGAGCATCCTCAGGCCCTCGGTCAGCACCTCCTCCAGCGGGCGCTCCGCCCAGGGCCTTTGCGTTCGGCAGACGTACTCCAGCACGCCGCGGATCCGCTCCGAACCCGAACCCGCGCACGCGTAGTCGCCGCTTTCGAACCGCGCCCCCGCCGCGTCGAAGAAGAACACGCCGAACTGTTCCGCCTTGCGGTCGTACGCGGCCACGATCGGCAGGAACATCCCAACGCCCTCCATCGCCATCGGCAGGTTCTCCGCCAGCGCGCGCGTGATCTCCATCAGCTTGCCCTCCGTCGACAACTCGTGCAGGTTCAGCCGCTCGTAGAACTTGAAAGCGTGCTGCAGGAAGCGCGAGACCTCCGCCGACCGCGCGTAGGCGCCGCTGATCGCGATCACGGTCGAGCCGTCGAGCGGGATCACCTTCTCGGCGCGCTCGTACATGATCAGGTTTCCCATCGTCGCTCGCCGGTCCGCCAAGACCAACACCCCGTCCGCGAAGCGCAGCGCCAACACGGTCGTTCCGTGCGCCGCCATCTGCGACGGCGCCAAGGGCGTCGGCCGGTAGCCGACCACCTCGGCGAACGAGCAAGGACGGGCGTCGATCATTGCCCCGATCGTTGGCGGTACCGTTTGGCCTGGTCGGGGTCGATGCGCCGCATCCGCTTCAGCAGTTCGTCCGGCGCGGCGGGCCGCTCCAGTCTCGGCCGCGTCGGCCCTCCCTCGTCGGCGCTCTTGCGGGCTGGTTCGGGAGCGATCGGACGGGTCAGTCGGTCACCTTGCGTCATGGTGAATCGCCTCTATTGCTTCTACGAACGCCCGCGGGTCGCGTATCGCCTCGAGGGACTCTGGGTACTCCCGGTCCGGGTGCAGAACCAGGTCGCGGTCGCCGCCCGGCGTGCGCACCGTCAGCGAGCCCCAACTGACCTCCGCGAGGGACGCGCCCAGACTGGCGACCGCCGCGCCCCGCGCCCGGGCGCGCGTGGGCTCGAACACGCGGCGCGTTCGCCGTTCGACCTCCGCCGGGTCGGGCGCCGGCTCCACCGCCCCGGTCTCCGTCAACACGGGGTAGAGCCCTTGTTGCTCGTCCAGCAGGTGGTAGGCCAGGTCGAAGGAGCGAAGCGACGGCTCGCCCCAACCCAGCCCCTCCGATTCCATGTACCGCTCCAGCATCGCCCGCTTGGCCGCCCAGTCGACCGACCGCGCGAACCGCTCCGGCGACGCGAGCAGCTCCTCCAGCAGCGTCCGGCATTCGCCCACCAATTGGACCAGCTCGTCGCCCAACTCAGCCGCCCCCTCCACGCCCTCTCGCGCCAGCGCGCGTTCCGCGGCCTCCAGGTACGACTCCAACACGCCTCGGGCAGTCGTCTGCCCTCCGCCCTCCAGGTCGATGCGTCCCTCGCCGGTAAGGTCGCGGCTCACCGAGGCGAACGAAGCCACCGGATCGGCCAGGCGCCAGGCCGGGCACGCCCCAACCTCCGCCAGCATCACGGCCAGCTTCACCAAGCCGGCTTTGCGCGCCGTGCACGAAGCCGTCATGTTCGCGTCCCCGCAGATCACGTGGAGCCGCGTCCACCGCGCGGGGTCTGCGTGCGGCTCGTCGCGCGTGTTGAAGACCGGCCGCCGGTACAGCGTGTCGACCCCCACCGCCACGCTCAGGAAGTCCGCTCGTTGAGAGATCGGGTACTCGCACGCATCTCCCGACTCGGCCCCCACCTTCCCCGCGCCCGTCAGCACCTGTCGCGCGACGAGCATCGGCATGACGGCCTGCACCAGCGCATCGAACCCAAGCGAGCGGGGCGCCAGGTAGCTCTCGTGCGTGCCGTAGGACGCGCCGTGGAAGTCGGTGTTGTTCTTGTAGAGCGTCGCGCGCCGCCCCGTGGCCGCTTCGAACGCCGCCGCGGCGCGCTTCACCACGCGTTCGCCGGCCTTGTCGTGGAGCGCCAGTTCGCGCAGCCCCAGGCACTCCGGCGTCGCGTACTCCGGATGTCCGTGGTCGTTGTAGAAACGGGCGCCGTTTGTCAGCACCTGGTCGGCCCGCGCCTGCCCAAGT
Organism: uncultured Fimbriimonadaceae bacterium; assembly: GCA_964539295.1. Lineage (GTDB taxonomy): Bacteria > Armatimonadota > Fimbriimonadia > Fimbriimonadales > Fimbriimonadaceae > CAZIIS01. The sequence goes on from CAZIIS010000013.1 coordinate 24,080, forward strand.
GGCGTCAACCTCCGCCCCACGTCCAGCGCCGCGTCCCTCGGGTCGACGGCCAGCTCCTCGGCGACGAACCCCCGCAGGTCGACCCGGGGCGACTCGAACCGAGCGTCCCAACCAACAAAACGCTCGCCCGGGAAACCCCGGACGAGCGTCATCGCATCTTCAACCAGATCCTGGGGTCCCCGGCCCTCGACGGAGAGTCCGTACTCCGTCTCGATGCCGGCCAGGATCGGTCGCATTATCTTCGGAACACGACGAACGTGCCCGTCGAAGCCATCCCCGCCGGCGGGGCGTTCAGCGTGAAGTCGCCGTCCATCACGATGGAGCCAACCTTGGTCAGATTGGACGCCGTGCCGGTCACGACGCCGGTCGGATTGGACGAACCAAGCTGCTGGATCGGGGCCAGGCGGATCGTTCCGCCGGTCGCCGTGTAGGCGATGGTTCCCGCGTACATCAGCGTGATCGCGCCGGAGCCGTTGCGCCGGAAGGCGACAAGCTGCTGCGTCGTGGTCCCACGGCTGTTCGGGAAGGCGACCATCACGAAGTCGCCCATGTTGCTCAGCACGTCGGTGTACGGCCGCCAGTAGCCTGCGAGCGATGTGATCGTCAGGCCGGTGTTCATCACGTCCCGCGGGTCGGGCTCAAGCACCGTGTAGGTGCCCGGCGCCTTCGGCCCCGAGCCGAAATCCTGCGGCGTGCGGATCAGACCGTTCTCGATGTACATCGGGTTGACGATCTCGAAGTTCGGCGTTTTGTTCGCGTCGGTCAAAGGCCGAGGAGCGCCGGAGATGGCGGCGCCGTCGCCGGAGAACATCACCATCGTGGCGATTGGTCCGTTGCTGAGCGTCGGACGGTTTGCCGCGGCGATCGCGGAGATGTCGAACGCCACGTAGTCGCTCAGGTAGCTGAGGACCGCGTTCTCGGTCGCGTCGTAGTTGAGGTCCTTGAAGGTCGTCACGTCGAACACCGGCACGGCCGGCAGGGTCGTGGTGTCCGCGTAAAGCATATCCTGGTCCAGCTTCATCGTCAGCGTGGACTGGCGGCCCTTGAAGACGGACAGGCTGATCGCCAAGGGGATCGAGTTCGTTCCGTCGGTGTCGGTCAACTCGAACGGCCCGGTGTAAAGCTTCTGAAGGCCCGTCGAGGTCGACTGCAGAATGCTTCCCACCTGGAGCTGCAACGAGTCGTAGGCGGACGGGGAGACCACCGTCGGGTTCGTCAGCGTGGTGCGGAACGAGTTCGACGTGTAGCCGTCAAGCCGAATGCTGATCGGGTCGATGCTGCCCTTGACGTCCTCGGGAACCGTCATCCGCTGGTTGTCGTCCAGTTCGAACCCGGCGTAGCTGACGCAGTCGCCCTCGGTCGAGCCGGTGACCCGGATGCGGAGGTCGGTGTAGTCCGAGATCAGGCCAACCTGGTTCGGGGTCAACACGTCCTCGTACGTTTTGTACGCGGTTGAGAGCGCATGGGTCCAGGTGCCAACGCGGCGCAAGCCCTGATACAGCTCAACGGTGATCGAGGAGGCGCTCACGTTCTTCGCGCGCACCTTGACGATGTGAAGCGACGTCGTCGGAGGCGCCGAATAGCCGGACAGCAGCACCTCGAACGTCGGGTTGCCGCTCGTGTAGGTGACGTACGTCGAATCGTCCGGCGTGCTCTCGTTCAGCTTGGAGAACAGAGGCGCTTCGCCCCAACTGCCCGTCGTCACGTCCGCCGAGGGCGCATACGGGTACGGGGTCGTAAAGGCCGCAAGGTAGGCCATGATGTTGCTGAACACCGCCACCTGCCCCGAAAGGCCGCGCCGGCCCATGCCGGACAAGAACAGCATCTGCACCTCAGCGCCGTCTGACAACTGGACGGTCGGCACCGCGCGCGTCGGGGTGGAACCTCCCCCCCCGCCGCCCGTCGTCGAGCCGCCGCCGCCACCACAACCGGCTAAGGCCGCACAGGCCAAGATCGCTATCGTCAACTTCTTCAAGGTTGGCACCTCTTCAATCGCCGGAGCATACTCCACACGCGAACGGCTTAGTATAGCAACTCGCGAGCATCTGCGCAACGTTGGCCGCCGTAGGGGCCAACGACAACCGACGGAACGAGGCTCAGCCCGGCGTACACTGATAGCCATGGGCAGATCGCACAACCGATGGCTCGTCTCGTTGGCCGTGGCCCTTGCGGCGACGGCGGCGAGCGTAGCCTGTTTCGCGGCGCCGGCCACCGTGGGCAAAGCGGCGCCCGCGTTCTCGATCGAGGGGAGCGACGGTAAGACCCACACGCTCAAGAGCCTCACCAAAGGTAAGGCCCTCGTGCTCTACTTCATCAAGGACGGCTGCCCGGTCAACCGCAACGCCGCCCCGTTCTTCGTGACGATGGCCAAGGCCTACAACGGCAAGGCCAACTTCGTCGGCGTCATCAACGGCAACGGCGATGTCTACAACCGATGGAAGGCCGAGTTCAAACCGGACTTCACCATCCTTCTCGACTCCGACCTCAAGCTGATCAACGACTACGGCGCCGAGCGCTCCCCCTGGGTGGTGCTCGTCAGCCGCAAGGGCAAGGTCTTGAGCGTCCACAAGGGCTACTCCGAGAAGTCGCTCGGCAAGCTCTCCCAGGAGATCGCTCGCGCCGCCAACGCAAAGCCCGCCAAGCTGGATGTCAGCGGCGCGCCCTCTTCCGACACATACGGGTGACCGTTCTAGCCCTTTCGCTCCGGTACGGAGCATCGACCCCTGACCCGGCCCGCCTTCCCCGCGGGCCGTCGTCTTGTTTTGCGCCCGCGCGCCCTTTGGGGGTTGGGTGGCCGGGGTGATGTCTTGTGCACCCCGGTCCGAAGGACGAAGCGCTCCGGTCCCGCGCCAGCCACGGCCCGTCGGCGCTCATCCCAACCAACGGTGTCATCCCGAGCGCAGCGAGGGATCTCGGATGTTGCCCAACCATCAAGGCCCATCCGACCGAGATCCCTCACCTTCGGTTCGGGATGACACGCCTGGAGGTTGGGTGGCCGGGGTGATGTCTTTTGCACCCCGGCCCGAAGGACAAGGCGCGCCGGGCACGAGGGCGACCCGTTGTTCAGGCCGCCTGCGCCTGACACCTCGGCATGCGCCTCCCCCTGCACCCCCTCCGCAAGCGGAGGGGGAGGACGCTGCGGCAACACAAGAACCGACATCCACAACCACGGCGCCTGAACCGACATCCACGACAGCGACGCCGAACGGGGCCGCAAATCCTGGGATCGACCCCGACAGGGGTCGCATAGAATAGCCCGGGATCGAAGACCCCGGGATCGCTCTCCACCCAATCCACCGACCCCGACAGGGGGCGCACATCCGACCCCCCAAAACGGGAGAGCGCGGTCGCCTAGTTCTTGCCCCCGGTGGTCGCAATCCCCTGGATGAACGTGCGCTGCGCGAAGAAGAACAGCACGATGATCGGCAGCGTGAACAGCGTCGAGGCCGCCATCAACTGCGCCCACTTGCCGCCGTAGCTGGTCAGGAACTGCTGCAACCCGTAGGCCAAGGTGTACTTCGACGGGTCGTTGATGTACAGCAGCGGCCCGAAGAAGTCGTTCCAGCAGCCCAGAAACTGGAACAGCGCGCAGGTGGCCAGCGCCGGCTTGGCCAGCGGCAACACGACCCGTGAGAAGATGGTCCACTCGCGCGCGCCGTCCACGCGCGCCGCCTCGGCCAACTCCTCGGGCAGCGTCCGGAAGAACTGCGTCATCAGGAACACGTAGAACGGCGACGCGAAGAACGCGGGCACGACCAGCGGCAGGTAGGTGCCGTACCACCCCAGAGCCCGGAACGTGGCGAATACCGGGATCATCGTCACCTGCCCCGGCAACGCCATCGTCGAGACCATCAGCAGGAACAAGACGTTCTTGCCCCGGAACCGCATCCGCGCAAAACCGTAGGCGACCACCGCGCTCGAGGCCACGGCGCCGATCACGGTCAGCGCGCACAGCAGCACCGTGTTGCGCAGATAGCCCACGAACGGCACGGTCTCCAGCGCTTCGGGGTAGTTCTGCCACTGCGGCGGGGTCGGGACCAAGCTCTTCACGCTGAACGGCGGCGCGCTCTTGCCGTCGGCCGCGTAGATCTGTGTGTCGCCCTTCAGCGACGTGGAGACCATCCAGACGAGCGGCAGCATCGCCGGGATGCAGAGCAGAAGCAGCACGGCGTGGACCAGCCACCGCTGGCCCCGGTTGAGCGAGAACGGGCCGTCCTTACTCGCCATAGCCAAGTTCCTTGCGTCGCCGCACCTCGTGCTTCACGTCCCGTTCGAGCTCGGCGAGCGCCTCCTTCGGCGTCTTCGAACCACGAACTGCGAAGTCCTCGGCCCGGCCGACACGGTCGTTCAGATACATCTGGTAGGGAACCGGCGGCAGTGGCCGCACATACTCGCTCGAGAGCCCGTCCAGGAACGTCTGGAACTGCGGGTACTTGCGCAGGTACTCCTGGTAGATCGGCGCCCGCGCGACCGCCGGCGAGAGCGGCAGCCAGCCGCCCATCGTGTAGAACCTCGCCGCCCGCTCGGGCTTCTCGATTCCCGACCAGAACTTGATGAAGTCCCACGCTCCCTGCACGCTCTTGGCGCCCTTCGGGATGATCATGAAGTTGCCGTTCGAGAAGCCGGCCCCCGGTCGCCCGCCGGCGGGCGCCGGCAACGGCGCCGTCCGGTAGTTCAGGTGCGGGGCGTACTTACCAATCTGCTCCACCCGCCATTGGCCATCGATGGTGATCGAGTAGGCCCCACCGATGAACGGCCATCCCCCGGCGAACGAATCCGTGTTCAGCCCGGCGTTGAACCGCAGCACGTTCTCGAACCCCAGCTTCTTGCGCCGCCCAACCAGGTACTCCAGCGCCCGCGAGTTCTCCGGCGTGTTCACCGTCACCTCCTGCCGATCCCAGTCGTAGAAACCGCCCCGGAAGAGCGGCGCGATCTGCTGCCACGAGGAGGGCAGGTACCCCAGCCGTACCAAGTTGCCCGCCTTGTCGAACTTGTGCAGCTTGTCGCCCCAGGCGTCCAGCTCCTCCAGCGTGGTCGGAAAGCGGTCGGGGTCCAACCCGGCCGCTCGCACCTGGTCGGGCAGGTAGTAGCACTCCCAAAGGTTGATGCCGATGGTGATCCCGTACAGCCGTCCCCTGTAGGCGCCGATCTTCTGCACCACCGGGTACGCCTCGCGCTTGAACGTGGCAAGCTCCTTGGGGCTCATCAACTCGTCCAGCGGCTGCAGCAGGTTGCTCTCGGCCCAGGTCGGGATCACCGGGTTCCACTGCGCCATGACGTCGGGCGGGTTCCCGCCGGAGACGGCGAGCAGGAACTTGGTGTCGGCTCCGTTCGCGGGCACCGATAGCGCGATCACCTCGTACGTGTCTTGGCTCGCGTTGTACTCGGCCACGATCTTGTCGACCACGGCCGCCCATTCCGCCGTCCACATGTGCCAGAAGCGAACCGGGATGCGGTGCTTGTGGTGTCGGACCGGCTCCGGCCGCCACGATACGAACGCCACCAGGCCCAGGCACGCCAAGGCGAGCAACACGAGACGAAGTCGCGCCCACCAGAGCGGCGGGCGCCTATCCGCCATAGTGCACCCACCTCCTCTGGCTGCGAAAGATGATCGCCGTGAACACCATGATCACCAGGAACAGCACCCACGCCATGGCGCTGGCGTAGCCCATGTCCAGGTACCGCCAAGCGCGGTTGAAGAGGTACAGCGAGTAGAACAGCGTGCTGTCCTCCGGCCCGCCGGCCGTCATGATGTAGGCCTGCGTGAAGTACTGGAACGCCCCGATGACGCCCATCACCAGGTTGAAGAAGATGACCGGCGTCAGCATCGGCAACGTGATGCGCCGCATCCGTTGGAACGCGTTCGCGCCATCGATAACCGCCGCCTCGTACAGGTGGAACGGGATGTCCTTCAGGCCTGCCAGGTAGATCACCATGCTGCCGCCGACGCCCCAAAGCCCCATGAACACCAGGCTCCAGAACGCCCACTTGGCGTCCGCCAGCCATGAGGGGCCCGTGATGCCCACCGCCTTCAGAATGCCGTTCACCAACCCAATCTGCGGGTTCAGGATCCAGACGAACACCACGGAGGCGGCCACCGCCGGCACGATGGACGGGAGGTAGAAGATGGTGCGGTAGACGCTCATCCCCTTCACCTCCACGTTCAGCAGCAGCGACAACCCGACGCCCGCGGCGATCCCCACCGGAACCGCCACCAACGCGTACTTGAACGTCACTCCGAGCGCCTTGAAGAAGAGTGGGTCGTCCGTGAGAAGCGTCTTGTAGTTGGCCATCCCCACCCAGAACGGCGGCGTCACCACGTTGTAGCGGGTGAACGACAAGTAGATGCTGGCCACGAACGGCAGCGCCGTGAAAACGAGGAAGCCCACCAGCCAAGGGCTGATGAAGGCGTAACCGACCAGGTCCTGACGCAACAAGCTTCTGCGCTTTTGCTTTGCGGCCAAAACACCCCCCGGGGTCGTCAACCCTGCGGACGTGTCGGCCCGCGAGCTGGACAAGACGCTGCCGCGAGGTTACCCGCCCCCGCGCGCCAACGCCCGCAGCCGCCGGCTTCGCGTGAGCCGCAACGCGTTCGCCACCACGATCAGGCTGGCCCCCATGTCGGCAAAGACCGCCATCCAGAGCGTCGCGTGGCCCGTCACCGCGAGCGCCAAAAAGACCGCCTTGATCCCGACCGCCAGCGTGATGTTCTCCGCCAGCACTCTTCCGGTTCGCCGGCTCAGCCGGACGTACTCGGGCAACTTGCGCAGGTCGTCGTCCATGAACGCCACGTCGGCCGTTTCCAGCGCGGTGTCGGTCCCCGCGCCGCCCATCGCGAACCCAACCGTCGCCAGCGCCATCGCCGGAGCGTCGTTGACACCGTCGCCCACCATTCCGACCGGCCCGTACTCCTGCGACAACCGGCGCACCGCCCGCAGCTTGTCCTCGGGCAACAGCTCCGCCCGCGCTCCGTCCACCCCGGATTTGCGCGCGATCGCCTTGGCCGTCGCCTCGTTGTCGCCGGTCAGGATCACGCTCGGGATCCCCAGCTTGTGAAGCTCCGCGACCGCCGCCATGCTGGTCTCGCGCAGCGTGTCGGCCACCGCCACCAGGGCGATCGCCCGCTCGTCGGTGGTCAAGACGGCCACCGTCTTCCCCTCGTCCTCGAGGTCCAGCAGCGTACGCTCGACGTGGTCGCCGCACAGGCCGTTCTCCTCGACCAACCGGTGGTTGCCCAGGAAGTAGCGCGTGCCGCCCACCGTGCCCGAGACGCCGCGCCCGCCGAGGGCCACAAAACCCTCGACCGGCAACCTCGGCCCATCCCACGCCGCCGTCACCGCTCGCGCGACCGGATGGTCCGACAGGGCGTCCAGGCTCGCGGCCACCTGGAGCGCGGACCGCTCGTCCCCTCCGCCCAACACACGAACGTCGGTCACCGACGGCGTCCCCCGGGTCAGCGTGCCGGTCTTGTCCAGCGCCACCACCTTCAGCTTGCGGCCGTTCTCAAGGTGCACGCCGCCCTTGATCAGGATGCCGTGCCGCGCGGCGGTGGCCAACGCGCTGACCACCGTCACCGGCGTCGAAACCACCAACGCGCACGGGCAGGCGATGACCAGCACCACCAAGGCCCGGAAGACCGAGTCCAACACGGGGTGGCCCAAAAAGATCGGCGGAACCGCCGCCACGACGAACGCCAGGATCACCATCGCCGGGGTGTAGACCGCAGCAAAGGAATCTACGAACCGCTGCGTGGGCGCGCGCGAGGCCTGCGCCTCCTGGACGGTGGCGATGATCCGGTCGAGCGTCGTGCTTCCCTTGTTGGCGGTCACGCGCAGGTCCAGCGCGCCCCAGCCGTTGATCGTGCCGGCAAACACGCGATCGCCCACCGCCTTGTCGATGGGGATGCTCTCGCCGGTGATGGGCGCCTGGTCCATCGCGCTTTCGCCCGCGACGACCACCCCATCGAACGGCGCCCGCTCGCCGGGCCTCACCCGCACGACCGCGCCGACCGGCACCAACGCCGCGTCGGCCTCCTCCCACTCGCCGGTCTCCGTCTGGACCAGCGCCCGATCCGGCTCCATCGCCATCAGCCCGCGCACCGCGTGCCGCGCCCGGTCCAGCGACCGCGCCTCGATGGTCTCGGCGATGGCGAAGAGCACGCACACCATCGCCCCTTCGGGCCATTGTCCGATGACCGCCGCGCCGACCACGGCCACGGTCATCAGGAAGTTCATGTTGAGGGTGAAGGTGCGCACCGCCGCTAGGCCCTTGCGGAGCATCTTGGGGGCTGAAAGCGCGATGGCGCCGAGCGCCAGCGCGACGGTCCACACCGAGGTTTCACCGTGGGCGCCCCAAGCGACCAGCTCACTGCCGAGCGCCATGAGCAGCGCCGCGCCCAACACCCAACGCTGGCGGATCTGGATGCGGCGGGGCGGCTCGCCCGCCGCGGCCGAGGGGGACATGCCGATCTCGCGCAACGCGGCCAAAATCGGCGCGTCGCTTTCGAAACGGTGGTCGACGATCAGACGCCGCCCGGTCAGGTCGAACTCCATCTCGACCACCTCGGGCAGGTGCTTCAGGCGGTTCCGGATGAGCTGCTCCTCGGTGGGGCAGTCCATCGCCTCGATGACAAAAACGTCACGCTGCATCGCGCAACGTGATTCTACGCGCGTGGCCGTGCGCGGCGCGATCGCCAGGTACCTCCGGCCGGCCGCTGGGCCGACCGGAGGGGCGACGAAACCTTAGTCCAGCTTGCCGAAGTGCGGGAGGAACTCCTTGTTGGCCTCCAGCATCTCCTTGACCATGCTGCGGATCTCGGCAAGGCTCAGCACCGAGGCGGTGAGCGGGTCGTACGCCACCGCGTGGAACACCTTCATCGGGTTGCCCTCGATGGCGCCCTCGACGGCGAGCTCCTCGCACTGCGCGCTGTTGCTGACCAGCAGCGCAAGCTGCTTCGGCAGCGGGCCGACGTGCATCGGGTCGAGGCCGCGCTTGGAGGCCAGCACCGGAACCTCCACGCAGCAACCCTCGGGAAGGTTGTCGATCAGCTTCCAGTTCCGCACGTTGCCGTTGAACTCGAACATCGTGCCGTCGCCGAACGTCGCGTTGAAGATGTAGGCCGCGTACTCCTTGCCGCGCTTGAGGTCGATCGGCTTCTCGAGCTGCTCCTTGATGTTGTCGCGCCAGGTCGCGGCGGTGTTCAGGTACTCGTTCAGGATGTAGGCGTACTCGCCGGGGTTCCAGCCCGTGCCGTGGGTGCAGTACTTCTCGATCAGGTCCGGGCGCTTGCGGAACCAGGCGTTGTACTCGCTGTTGTGGCCGCTCGACTCGGTGACGTAGTAGCCGAGCTGCAGGAACATCTCATTGCGCACCTGCTCCTCGTTCAGCACCTCGGGGCGGTTCATCGCCTCGCGGATGAGCGGGTACGCGTCCTTGCCGTTCCACTCGTAGTTCAAGTAGAACGCCTGGTGGTTGATGCCCGCGCAGCGGTAGGTGACCTCCTCCATCGGCGCGCCGATCCACTTGGCCAGCATCTCCGCCGTGCCCTGCACGCTGTGGCAAAGCCCGCTGATTGCCAGGTCGGGGTACTCGCCCTGCATCCCCCGGCACAACATCGCCATCGGGTTCGTGTAGTTCAGGAAGATCGCCTTCGGCGCGTACTTCTGGATGTCTTTGCAGATGTCCAGCATCACCGGCAGGGTGCGCAGCATCCGGAAGATGCCCGACGGGCCGCGGGTGTCGCCCACGTTGATGTCCACGCCGTACTTCTTGGGGATCTCGATGTCGGTGCGGAAAACCTCGGGGCCGCCCTGCAAGATCGTGCAAAGCACGCCGTCCGCGCCTTCGAGCGCCTCGGCGCGGCTCTTGGTGGTGATCACCTTCGCCGGGTATTTGCCCTCGTCGATGATCCGCTGGACGCCCTTGCGGATGAACTCGAGCCGCTCGTCGTCGATGTCCATCAATGCGAGCGTGCAGTCCGAAAGCTCGGGGAACGTCAGGATGTCCCGCACCAAGCCGCGCGTGAAGCCAAAGCTGCCGGCGCCGATGAAAGCTATCTTCTTCATGGGTGTTGCTCTTCCTAGGTGACCCAAGCCCAACGGGCCGGCGGTCATCGTTGCCAGGTTCCTCTCGGAGTTTAGTGAAGACGGGGTCCCAAATGCGATAGGTCCCGGGCGATTGCGCTCGACATGCCAATGCAAAGATGATCCCAATCCGGTACCAGCTTTCTTATACGCAGCTTGCTCGACCGCATTACGATGCTCCGAAACACATCACATAACGAGCATTCCTCGCATGTATGCGCGGTAACATTGTCGCGCGCCGTCTGCCGGCGACCCAACGGAGGACTATGGCAAAGCGAACTGTCGTCACGATGCCGGGCGACGGCATCGGAAAGGTGGTGCTTCCCGAAGCGCTAAGGGTTTTGCGCGCGGTCGGCTTCGACGCCGAGTACCTGCACGCCGACATCGGCTGGGAGTTCTGGGCGAAAGAGGGGAACGCCCTGCCCGAGCGCACCGTCAAGCTGCTCCAGGAGCACAAGCTCGGGCTCTTCGGCGCCATCACCAGCAAGCCCAAGAAACAGGCCGACGCCGAACTGGCGCCGGAGCTCGCCGGCAAGGGGCTCGTCTACTCCAGCCCCATCGTCGGCCTGCGTCAGCGCTTCGACCTGGACGTCTCGGTCCGGCCCTGCATCTCCTTCAAGGGCAACCCGCTCAACTTCATCCGCCGAGCGAACTCGGGCTTCGAGGAGCCCCCGGTGAACGTGGTCGTGTTCCGCCAGAACACCGAGTGCCTTTACTCGGGCGTCGAGTGGACCAACCCGCCTCCCGAGGTGCGACAGGCGCTTGAAACCCACCCCAAGATGGCGGCATACAAGGGCGTGCCCGGCCCGGACCTGGCGGTCTCCGTGCGCGTCTTCACCCGCGGCGCGTGCCGGCGTATCGTCCAGGCCGCCTTCGAGTACGCCCGCGCCTTCGGCTTCCGCTCGGTCACTCTCTGCGAAAAACCGAACGTCATCCGCGAGACCTCGGGCATGATGCTCGCCGAGGCGCAGGCCGTCGCCAAGTCGTTCCCCGAGATCCAGCTTTGGGAGACCAACATCGACGCCCAGATGATGTGGATGACCAAGAACCCGGAGGATTACGGGGTGATCGTCGCCGGCAACATGTTCGGCGACATCGTTTCGGACGGGTTCGCCGGGCTGGTCGGCGGGCTCGGGTTCGCGGCGAGCGCCAACATCGGCCGCGAGGTGGCGGTTTTCGAGCCCACCCACGGCTCCGCCCCCAAGTACGAGAAGCTCGATCCGCCCATCGTCAACCCGATCGCCATGATCCTCTCCGCAGCCATGATGCTCGACCACGTGGGTGAGCGCGAGAAGGGCGACCGCGTCCGAGGGGCCATCGCCGCGGCGGTCGCCGAGGGCAAAGTGCGCACCTACGACATGCTGCGCCTGACCGGCGGCCCGAACGTGCTGAACCGCGGCGCCGCCTCCACCACCCAGATGACCGACGCCATCCTCGCCCATTTGGAGTAAGCCGATGCCCCAGAACCTGGTCGAGAAGATCGCCGAAAGGCACGCGGTCGGGCTGCCGGAAGGCGTTCGCGTTCACGCGGGCGACTTCCTGATGATCCGCCCGCGCCACGTGATGACCCACGACAACACCTCCGCGGTCATCGCCAAGTTCGAGACGATGGGTGCGCCCGGCATCCACGACGGCCGCCAACCCGTGTTCTGCCTGGACCACGACATCCAGAACCGAAGCGAGGAGAACCTGGCCAAGTACGCGGCGATTCAGGCGTTCGCAGAACGCCACGGGCTCGCCTTCTTCCCCGCCGGACGCGGCATCGGTCACCAGGTGATGATCGAGGAGGGGTTCGTGCGCCCCGGCTGGTTGGTCGTCGCCTCGGACTCGCACTCGAACCTGTACGGCGCGCTGGGGGCGCTGGGCGCCCCCGTCGTGCGCACCGACGCCGCCGCGATCTGGGCCACCGGCCAGACCTGGTGGCAGGTTCCCGAGGTGGTGCGCGTTACTCTGGCCGGGCGGCTGCGGCCCGGCGTGACCGGCAAGGACGTGATCATCGCCCTCTGCGGCGCGTTCGCCGACGACGACGTGCTCAACTGCTGCGTCGAGTTCGCCGGTCCCGGCCTGGCGGAACTGCCGATGGCCGGCCGTCTGGCGATCGCCAACATGACCACGGAGTGGGGCGCGCTGGCGGGCGTCTTCCCGTTCGACGAAGTGGCGCGCGGCGCCCTGCCGGACCCCGAATGGGCGGCCGACGCGCTCGAGGCCGACCCGGACGCCGCCTACGTCAAGGAGCTGGAACTCGACCTCTCCGCCGTCGCCCCGTTCGTCGCCGGACCGAACGACGTCAAGACGATCGCCTCGATCGCCGAGATGGCCGCGCGACGCGTGCGCATCGACCGCGCCTACATCCTGAGTTGCGTCAACGGGCGCGCCGAGGACTTCGAGGCAGCCGCCGACGTGCTTCGGGGCAAGAAGGTCGCCCCCGGCGTGACGCTGTTCATCGCCGCCGCATCGAACCGGGTAGAGGATCAGGCGCGGCGTTCCGGCGCATGGGACGCGTTGCTCCAGGCCGGAGCCGTGGCGCTGCCGCCCGGATGCGGACCGTGCATCGGGCTGGGGGACGGCGTGCTGCGCGCGGGCGAGGTGGGCATCTCCGCCACCAACCGCAACTTCAAGGGGCGCATGGGCGACCCCTCGGCGGAGGTCTACCTGGCGAGCCCGGCCGTGGTGGCGGCCTCGGCGCTCGCGGGCTTCATCTGCGGACCCGAACCCGGCGAACCGGACGCCCGGGAACGGCTGCTCCGCGCCGCGACCCAACGCCAGTCCCGTCCCGCGCCGCAACCCCCGACGGAGACCGAGCTTCTGCCGGGCTTCCCGGCCCAAGTCGAGGGCGAACTGCTCCTGGTCCCCAAGAACAACCTGAACACCGACGGCATCTACGGCAAGGAGTACACCTACCGCGAGGGGATGGCGCCGGAGGCGATGGGCCGCGCCGCCATGCTCAACTACGACCCGAAGTTCCAGAAGATCGCCCGCGAGGGCGACATCCTGGTCGGGGGCTTCAACTTCGGCTGCGGCTCCTCGCGCGAACAGGCCGCCACGGCGCTCAAGTTCCGAGGGGTACGCCTGGTGATCGCCGGCTCCTTCTCGCAGACGTACAAGCGCAACGCCTTCAACAACGGCTACGTGGTGCTCGAATGCCCGTCGCTCGTGGAGTCGCTTCGCGGCGAGTTCGGGAACGGCGCCCCCACCATCCGAACCGGACGGACCGCCACCGTCGACTTCTCCCGCTCGCGGGTGGTCGTCGGCGACCGGGAGTACCCGTTCTCCCCGCTTGGGCCGGTGGCGCAAGAGTTGATCGTCGAGGGCGGGTTCGAGCCGCTCATCGCGAAACGACTCGGCCGGCCGGGACCCGAGTGACCAGGGCCCCGGACCGGCGATCGGGCCGCCCTAGAGGACGGTCGCCCGCGGCGCGTTCCCCGTCGCGCCGCGCAGGAACACGAGCACCGGGCTGTCGCCAGCCCAGCGGATCGACCGAAGCTGGTAGCCGCACTCCTCCTGCTCGGCGATCTGGGCGAGGAACGCCTCGCTGTACTCTGCTTCGGGCTCGCCCACGTAGGTGAAGATGCGCGCCTCCGTCACCACGAAGTCCGTCTGTGGGCAGGTTCGGACTGCTTGGGCCATCAGCGCCGCCTCCACCTTCTGCGGGCCAGCAACGCCCCCAAAGCGCCGGACAGGACGAGCACGCTGGCGGGCTCCGGAACCGCCGACACGTTCAGCACGCCCACCGCGTCCAGGTCGAACCCGGAGCTGGCGAAAGGCGTAGCCCACGGGTCGTTCACCAGGTTGCCCAGGCTGTCGACGCTGCCATACCGCGGGTCCACCGAGCCGACCACGTCCACCAGGCGAACGTACCGCACGGCGTTCACGTCGAGCAGCGGCGACGCCCCGACCAGATCGCTCAGGTCGAACGGCGTGCCCCATCCGCCCCGGTACTTGCCCGCCAGGTTGTGGAGGTTCGTCGGGTCCAGGTCGCCGAACCCGCCGACCTGCCTCGCCGTGTCGGTCAACGAGATCGAGGGGAACCGGAAGAACGAGGAGCCGTCCGAACTCACCTCGACGAAGGCCAACTCCAGGAAGGTGTCGCTGAACGAGTTCTCGAACACCGCGAAGTCGTAGCCCTCGCCGTTGGCTATGGGTCGGTCGAACGTGAGCGTTGCCGATCCGCCGTCGCCCAGGCTTGCCACGCCCATCGTGCCGCCTTCCCAGGCCCTTCCGAGCGTGCTTTCCGCCGACCCGAAGCTCGCCAAGCCCAGTTCGGGCTTGTCGATCTGCATCGGACCCCTCTGTAGCGCCGCGCCCGTCGCCCACTCCACGAACCGCGCGTCGTTCCCCTCGATCGCCTGGCAACCGGCCGTGCCGACCGCTCCGTCGTAAGGCCCGGCCCACGCCGCGCCGACCAACGACGCGGCCCCGACCGTGAGAAGCAGACGCGCGCGGTTCACGAGCGCCCTCCCCGCCGCCGGCGCGCAAGGAAAGCCATGCCGAGGCCAAGCGCCGCCATCGTCGCAGGCTCCGGAACCGGGTTCGCCGTCACGTTGTCCACCGCGAAGTAGGCCGGGGTGTTCATCCCCCATGCGCCGCAGTCCGACGAGCTCAAGGTGAACTGCACCGACGTCGCGGCGCCGAGCGGGGCCAGGTCGAACCACTCCCAGCCGCTCACGATCTTGTGCTGCGCGACGTCCGCCGACGTGAGGTCCGCCAGCAGGAACGACGTCGCGCCCGTCTGCGCCGTACCGTTGAACCCGGTGGCCGTCAGCTTGAACCAGTCGCCCTGGCCAAACTTACGGCAGTAAGCGTCGCCGTTGGCCATCGACAGGTAGGCGTAGGTGGTGTTCGTCACCCACATCCCGGCGAAACCCGCACCACCCTGCGGAGCGGCGATGGTCGGGAACAGGCCGTATCCCGACGCCCCGCCGTCGTACGCCACACCGTAGTTGGCGCTTCTGGCGTAGCCGGAGCCGGCGATCGCCGCGAACTGGTTGCCGAATCCAGGGGTCGTCGCGTCCTGCACGTTGGACGCGGCAAAGCCGCTCCAAGCGTAACCGATGTTGCTGTTGTTGAAACCGATCCCGCGGCTCTGGAAACCGCCCGCCTGGTCCTCACCCGAATAAGCCGAGTTGGGCGCGAGCGAAATGTCCTCAAAGTCCGCGACGGGGGCGGCGATGGCCGCGCAAGAGGCGGCCGCGAAGGCCAATACCACAAACTGCTTCATTGTTCTCCTACTGTTGAATCAAGGTCATATGCCGAGTCGTCGTCCGAGAGGGCGCCGAGTTCGGGTTCCAAAGGGTCGAATCGGTACTTGCGGTTGGCCGCTCGCGCGTGGCCGTCGGCGTAGCCGACGTTCGCCGCGCCCGAATGGCGGAAATGCGCCTTGCCGATCCCGAAGTAGGGGTCGCTCGGCGCGCGCAAGTAGTTGTGGGGCGCCACCGGGTTTCCGAAACCGGCGTCGGCGTAGAGCGCCGTACCGGCCGGGTCCTGAATCTGCGAGAGCGCCGCGATGCTGAAACCCGCGAGCGGGTCGCCGCCCACGTAGGTGGCGTTGTAGGCCATTCCGGTGAACGGGCGGCCCCATGTCTCCGCCGGGTTGAAGGAAGGGCACGCGTGTAGCTGACCGGTCCGCACGTATGGGCCAAGGAGCCCCAGCGCGGCGGTCGGATGAGACGCATCGGTCCAGTCGATCCGGAAATCCCATGCGGTCTCGACGGTATACGTTGAGTTATAGTAGTAGGACGGACAGGCCTGATCGTCGGCGTCCTGCGCGTACTGCTGGAACGCCATCGCCAATTGGCGTACGTTCGAGAGGCACGCGGTCTTCTTTGCGGCCTGCTTGGCCTGCGCGAAGACCGGGAACAGGATCGCGGCCAAGATGGCGATGATCGCGATCACGACCAGAAGCTCGATGAGCGTGAAACCACGCAACCAAGTCCTCACACTTACCTCCTTCGCGCCCTTTTGGGCGCAGTCGGGGTCACCGTGTGAGCAAGGGGGAGAAGCGGGCAGCCCGCTTCCGGCAACCTATGCTCGTAGGCGACGTAACGTCGTTTGCCAGAGCGGGCATCCGGGCTTATCCAATCCGAGTTGGCATCACCGTTGCGGCACAGCGCCGGTATCTCACCGGTCTTTCCCCGATATCTCAGCCCCGCCACGACGGCGGAACCTCTGGTCAGTTTCAGTATGCCGCGGGCGCTGCCGACCTGTCAACGTCGGCCCGGGCAGGTGGGCAAATGTGGAACCGAGGGCCCCCGACAACGGGTATAGCTACTTCGCGAGCGGGACGCGAGAGAACGTCGCGTCGTCGTCGAGCGCGCATGCCGTCTTTCCTTAAGCTGGGCCGGTTCCTCAAGCCATACCGCCTGTGGGCGATATTGGCGCCGCTTCTCATGGCCATTGAAGTCGCGATGGACCTCATGCAGCCGCGCCTTACCCAGCGGATCATCGACGAGGGCATCCTTCGTTCGAACATGTCCCTGGTCGCCCACACCGGGTTGCTGATGGTTGGCGTCGCCATTGCGGGGATGATCGGCGGCTTCGGATGCTCCGTCTTCGCCGTCCTTGCCTCACAGGGGTTCGGCTGCGACATCCGCCAGGCGGCGTTCTCAAAGGTTCAACAGCTTTCATTCCGCAACCTGGACGAACTGGAGACCGGCGGGCTGATCACGCGGTTGACGAACGACGTCACCCAGGTCCAGGAGATGCTGTTGATGCTGCTGCGCATCATGGTCCGCGCTCCGCTGATGCTGGTCGGCAGCGTGGTCATGGGCGTACTCACGAGTCCCAAGCTCGCGATGCTCTTCCTCGTCCTTGCGCCGGCGGTCGCGGCGCTCGTGACCTGGCTGATCCGCAAGACCTTCCCGATGTTCGCCGAGGTGCAGCGCCGACTGGACGCGCTGAACACCGTCCTTCAGGAGAACCTGGCCGGGGTTCGGGTGGTCAAGGCGTTCGCCCGTTCCGTTCACGAGAAGCTACGGTTTGGCAAAGCCAACACGAACCTGGTCGACCAGAACGTCACCGCCGCGCGGTTCGGCGCCGTCACCATGCCGTTCATGAGCCTGATCCTCAACGCCGGCGTGGTCGCGGCGCTATGGTTGGGCGGCGCGCAGGTTGCGGCCGGAACGCTTCAGGTGGGCAAGGTCGTCGCCTTCACCAACTACCTCACCCAGACGCTGATGTCGCTGATGATGGTCAGCATGCTGGTGATGCGCTTCTCGCGCGCCGCGGCCTCCAGCAAGCGCGTGTGCGAGGTGCTCGAGGGCGACCCGGCGGTCAAGGACGCGGAAACGCCGGTCGAGGAGTTCACCCCGCAGGGGCGCGTCGCCTTCGAGAACGTCACCTTCGCTTACGACGGCGACGGCGGAGACCCGGTTTTGAAGAACGTGAGTTTCGTGGCCGAGGCCGGGCAGACCGTGGCCGTCTTGGGCGCCACCGGCTCCGGCAAGTCCAGCCTGGTGAACCTGATCCCCCGCTTCTACGACGTCACCGAGGGGCGAATCACTTTGGACGGCCGCGACGTGCGGGAGATAAAGCAGGACTCGCTTCGGAAGATGGTGGGCATCGCCCTTCAGGAGTCGGTCCTCTTCAGCGGGGACATTCGCGACAACATCCGGTACGGCCGCCGTCGCGAATGTCCCCGCTGAAGATGGTGGGCATCGCCCTTCAGGAGTCGGTCCTCTTCAGCGGGGACATTCGCGACAACATCCGGTACGGCCGCCGTCGCGAATGTCCCCGCTGAAGATGGTGGGCATCGCCCTTCAGGAGTCGGTCCTCTTCAGCGGGGACATTCGC
>CAZIIS010000014.1:0-14285 GCA_964539295.1 uncultured Fimbriimonadaceae bacterium
GACGAAGTCGCGACCGAGATCCCTCGCTGCGCTCGGGATGACACCCGTGGGGTGGAGGCTTCTTCGGCGGACGGAGGCAACGCGCGGGCGGGTCACAGACCCGCCCCTACCACTGCCATGAAACAACGTGGCCGGGGTGGGCGCTTCGCGCCACCCCGGCCACCCAACTCCTGGACGTGCGATCCGGGACCTGTCAGACCAGCTTGCGGAACTGGTGCTTGCCGACCCGCAGGACCTTGCCACGGAGGTCGGCGAGCGGGATGCGGGCGACAGGGTCGGCCACCTTCTCGCCGTCCAGGCTGACGGCGCCGGCCTGCATCAGGCGGCGGGCCTCGCCGTTGCTCTTGGTCAGGCCAAGCGAGGCGATGAGGGCGGGAAGTTGGACGCCGCCATCCTGCACGAGATCCTCGGGGATGGTCGCCTCTTCCGCCTCGACCGGCTGATTGCGCTTGCTGAAGGTCTCGACGAAGTAACGGTCGGCCTCTTCGGCGGCCTCTTTGGAGTGGTAGAGGGTTACGATCTCGCGGGCCAGGCGCATCTTGGCGTCGCGCGGGTTCTTGCCGGGGGCGAGCATCGCCTTCACCTCATCCATCGGCACGTCGGTGCAAAGCTCGAACCAGCTCTCGATGAGCGTGTCCGGGATCGACATGGTCTTGCCGTACATGTCGTTGGGCGTGTCGATGATGGAGACGTAGTTGCCAATGGACTGGGACATCTTCTCGGCGCCGTCGGTGCCGAGAAGCAGTGGGCTGAGCACCACGACCTGCGGGTCGAGCCCGTACTGGCCCATGAGGGTGCGGCCGACCAGGTTGTTGAACTTCTGGTCGTTACCGCCGAGCTCCACGTCGGCCTTGATCTGCACGGAGTCCCAGCCCTGGCAGAGCGGGTAGAGGATCTCGTGCATGGCGATGGGCCGCTCCTCGCGCAGGCGCTTGGTGAAGTCGTCCCGCTCGAGGATGCGGGCGACGGTATAGCGCGATGCGAGTTCGATGACCTCGCGGAAGGTCATCGTGCCGAGCCAGTCCTTGTTGTAATAGATGACGGTCTTTTCGGGATCAAGGATCTTGTAGAACTGCTTGGTCACGGAGTCCACGAACGCCTGGACCTCTTCGCGGCTGAGCTGCTTGCGGGTTTTGCTCTTGCCGCTGGGGTCGCCGATCATGGCGGTGAAGTCGCCGATGATGAGGCACGCGGTGTGGCCCAGGCGCTGGAAGTCGCGCAGTTTGCGGAGCACCACGGCCCAACCGAGCGTCACGTCGCTGGCGGTGGGGTCGACGCCGAGCTTCACGCGCAGCTTCTTGCCCGATTCGAGCTTCTTTCGCAGGTCCTCCTCGTTGATGATTTCGGTCGTTCCCCTGCGCAGAACGGCCATCTGTTCGTCGATCGTCATCTCGACTTGGATTGTACCGACGCGCGTCCGGCGGGCTCGCCGGCGACCCAGCGGGGCAAGGGGGAGCAGGTACTTTGGGGGTTGGATGACTCAGTGCGTGATATTCGACGTGGACGGCGTGTTGGTGGACTCGCCGCACGAGGCGGCGTGGGGGCAGACGCTGCAGAAGCTGATGGAAACGGAGTGGCGCGAGGGCGCGGGCGAGACCCGGTATACGCCGGAGGGCTACACGACCGAGGTCTACCAGCGCGTGGTGGCCGGTCGGCCCCGGGCGGAGGGCGCCGCGGCGATGCTTAGGCACTTCGGCATTCCCGACCCAGATGGGGCACGCACGGCGCGCGTCTGCGAGGTGAAGCAGGCGCTGATCCTGGACCTGATCGAGCGGGGGGAGTTCAAGGAATTCGAGGACGCGGTCGGCTTGGCGCAGATGGCGAAGGCCGCCGGGATGAAGCTGGCCGTGGCGTCGTCCTCGAAGAACGCGAACGCGATGTTGAAGCAGGCGCACGTCGACGGCGGGCGGCTGATCGACCTCTTCGACGCGAACGTGTGCGGGCGCGACTTCCCGAAAGGCAAGCCGCACCCGGCGATCTTCCTGGCGGCGGCGGCCGAGGCGGGCGTCGATCCGAAGCACTGTGTGGTGGTGGAGGACGCCCCCAACGGCGCGCAGGCGGCCAAAGCCGGCGGCATGGCCTGCATCGGCATCGCGCGGCTGGGCGACGAGGCGCTGCTGGAGGCCGCGAAGGCCGACCGAGTGGTGGATTCGCTGTCGAAGGTTTCGTTGGACGAGCTTCGCGCCATGTGCGGTTAGCGGCGCAGGGGGCCGGGTCCCCGGGTGGCGTTGGCCGGCTGCTTGATATAGAATCATGCCAGCTATGGCCAACGTCACGCTGCACGACGGTTGGGTGATCCGGGAGTCCGGCTACCACCCCGACGAGGAGACCTCCCGAGCCACGATCTTCGCCCTGGCGAACGGTTACCTGGGCCTGCGCGGAGCCGGCGAGGAGTTGCCGGCCAAGCGCCAGGGGGAGAAGGGCTGCATCATCAACGGCCTTTACGACACGCCCGAAGGCAAGCTGACGGAGCGCGAGGTCGCGGGGCTGCCCGACTTCCTGTGGGTCGACGTAGTGGTGGACGGCGAGCGGCTCGACCTCACGACTGGCGAACTGCTTTTCTACTCGCGGGAGCTTGACCTGCGGGCGGGCGAGACGTTGCGCAAGGTCCGCTGGCGCAGCCCGGGCGGCAAGACGATCGAGCTCACATCTAGGCGCGTGCTTGGCATGGCCCGACACCACCGGGCGGCGCATTGGGTGCAGTTGGTCCCCGAGCAGGATTGCGACGTCGTAATGACCTTCGGCATCGACGGCGAGGTTTCGAACCGCTGGGCCAACCACACGAAGGCGTTCCGGCCCTCGGCGGGCGATGGCTGGGTTGCCGGGGAGATGGACACCTTCGATCCGGGCTACACGGTGGCGGTGCGGGTCGAGACGGCGGTCGACCTGGGCGACGAGGAGTTGACGCGCGAGTGGCGCACGAGCCCGACTCGCGCCGAGGAGGTGCTTGCCGGGCGAGTCTCGGCGGGGCGCGCGATCACGCTGGACCGGCGCGTGGCGGTCTACGACAGCCTGAACACGCCGGAGGGTCCCGTGGCGGCGTGCGTCCAGGAGCTTGCGGCCGGCGCGGAGGAGTACGAGGCGTTCCGCGCCGAACAGGCGAAAGTCTGGGATGTCCGCTGGAAGGAGACCGGCATCGAGATCGAGGGCGACGAGGACGCGCTGCTGGGCATCCGTTTCTCGACGTTCCACTTGCTGGGGGCCGCGCCGTTCCATTCGGACCGAGTGAGCATCCCGGCGCGCGGCCTTCAGGGGCAGGACTACTACGGCTCGATCTTCTGGGACTGCGAGATCTTCGTCGCGCCGATGTTCGCCTACACGCAGCCGAAGGCGGCCCGCAACATCCTGGGCTACCGGGTCCACACGCTGGACGGAGCGCGGCACAAGGCGGCTCGGTTCGGGTGGAGGGGCGCGTACTTCTCTTGGCAGAGCCAGGAGGCCGGCGAGGAGCAGTGCGACCTGTACGTCTTCACCAACCCGCTGACGGGGGAGAAGATCCGCAGCTACTTCGCCGACGAGCAGATCCACATCTCGGCCGACGTGGTCTACGCCATGTGGCAGTACTACGAGGCGACGGGAGATGCAAAGTTCTGGTGCGAGGGTGGCGCCGAGGTGGCGACCGAGGTCGCGCGGTTCTTCGTCTCGCGCGCGACGTGGAACGCCGAGAAGGCGCGGTACGAGCTGCTGACCGTGCTCGGCCCGGACGAGTACCACGAGAACGTGGACAACAACGCCTACACGAACGCGCTGGCGGCGTTTGCGGCGGACAAGGCCTGTGTCGCGCTTCAACTGGCAGCCAAGCAGGACCCTGAGGGGTACAAGGCGCTCTGCGAGAGGATTGGGCTAACCGACGCGGAGATCGCCGGGTTCCGGGAGTTCGCTGCGACGATGTACGTTCCGGCGCCGGACCCGCAGACGAAGCTCATCGAGCAGTTCGACGGCTACTTCCAGCTGAAGGACGAGGCGATGGACGCGACGCGGGCGCGGTTGGCGCACCCGGACCTGCACCCGGGCGGACCGGCCGGACCGTTCCAAGAGACGCAGAACACCAAGCAGGCGGACGCGATCATGCTGCTGTACCTGCTTCGCGACCGGTACGACCAGGATACGAAGCTCAAGAACTGGCAGTACTACGAACCGCGCACGTCGCACGACTCGTCGCTCAGCCCGATGGCGTACTCGCTGGTGGCCGCGGACGTGGAGATGCTGCAGTGGGCTTACAAGTACTACATCTACACCTCGCACATCGACCTGGAGTCGTACGGCCCGCATTGGAACCTGGGCGTGCATGCGGCGTCGCTGGGTGGGGCGTGGCTGGCCATCGTGCACGGCTTCTGCCGGCTGTCGCTGGGCCTGGAGGGCGTGAAGCTCTCGCACTGGCCGGCGCTGCCCGACGGATGGAAGTCGGTGACGGTACCGTTTGTCTGGCACGGCGTGCCGATGAAGCTGAAGACGGACGGCAAGACGACGACGCTCACGAACGAGGGCGAGAAGCCGGTGAAGGCGATCCTGCCGGACGGGGAGGCGACGGTGGCGGCGGGCGCGAGCCTGACGCGGCAGCACTGATCGCGCCGGGGTCCCACCCTCCGGTGGGTCGGGGCAGCGATTTTGCCGAGGATGTATAATGGGGAAAGCGGACAGATGGCTGAGTGGTCGAAAGCGCCCGCCTGCTAAGTGGGTATGGAGATTAACCTCCATCTCGGGTTCGAATCCCGATCTGTCCGCCAGCTTCGTTTTTGGGACCATGAAGCGACTTGGCGCCCTGGCCCTGGCACTTGGACTTCTCCTCTGCGTCGCTCAGGCCCAGACCTTCGACGAATACCTCAAGGCGCGTAAGCGCTACGGCATCAGCCAAGCGGCCAGCGTGGTCGCCCTTGAAACGATCGTTGGCACGCGCGTGCTGGAGGTTCGTGGCCTTGTCAAAGGGGTGGTGGGCGACTCCGAGTCGGCGACGCTGATCGTGAACAACCCCGAGGGCGGCGAGCTTTACATCCGCACCTCGAACGTCCCGGACTGGCTGCGCGGCTTCGATGTGCCGGCGCGGCTGTTGGTCAAGGCTTCGCGAGAGGGAGACCTCGCCCCCATCGACGCCGAGATGATCGGCGCGGCCCCGGAGCCGTCGGTGGCCTCGTACGAGGCCAAGCTGGAGGCCGCGGAGGCCAAGCGGCTGGCGGCCAAACTGCGCAAGAAGGGCAACAAGAAGCAGAACACGCCGATGCCGGGGAAGATCCCCACGATGGCGCGCAACTGGTCCACGGGGGTGCGCGAGGCGCTCCCATACTACGCGGCGTTCATCCTCAGCCGAAACCCCAAGCTGGGCCAGCAGAAGGCGGTGGAGATCGCCGCCCAATTGCTTGGCTTCAGCGTGTACTACGGGGTGGACGCGCGGCTGATCGTGGCGATGGTGCTGGTGGAGAGCGGCTTCAAGCCGAACGCGACCAGCAGGGCCGGAGCGCAGGGTTTGGGCCAGTTGATGCCGAGCACGGCGAAGGGGATGGGCGTCTCGAACTCCTACGACACCGAGCAGAACCTATACGGCACGGTGCGGCTGGTGCGGGGCCACCTGGAGCGGTACAACGCCAAGACCGGCGACAACTACCGCTCGTTGGTGCTGGCGCTGGCCGCGTACAACGCGGGGAGCGGCGCGGTGCGCAAATACGGCGGCGTGCCCCCCTATGCGCAGACGCAGAACTACGTGCGGATGGTGACCGCCACTTACCGCAGGCTGTCGGGCCAGTAGGCGGCGCCCTATGGCGCCGGCGCTTGCGCCATGGCCTCTTCGGCCGGCCGCATGGACTCCCGTATCAGGTCGGCGAGCGTCATCTGCGACAGCACCTGGTCCACGGCCGACTGGATGGCCCGCCAGATCGGGCTGATGATGCATTGCCCCTTGTGGACGCATCGTTCGCCGGCGCCCTTGTGCCGCCCGCAGAACCGCTCGTCGTACAGGCGGCCGCCCAGAACGGAGAGTACGTCGCTCAAGAGGATCTCGTCGGCCGGGCGGGACAGCGAGTAGCCGCCCTGTTGGCCGCGTGTGCTGCGCAGGAAGCCCGAGCGCCGAAGGATGGAGAGCAGCTTGGCCACGTTCGACGGCGAGAGGTTCTCGCATTTGCTGATCTCGGGGATCGTGAGGAAGCCGTCCTCGCCTTCGAGGGCGATGGCCACCAAGCACCGAAGCCCGAACTCCTCCTGCGCGCTGAACTTCATGGCTGTAGAAACTAGAAGAGCCCCAACTCCAGCCGGATGTGCTCCGGAATGCGGTCGATGGTGAACGGCGGGTCCCAGACCAACTCGACGACGGCCTCGGTCACGCCGGGCACGGCACGGATTCGTTGCTCCACCTCGCCAGGCAAGGTGCCGGCGACGGGGCACATGGGCGAGGTGAGCGTCATGTCCACCTTGACGGCCCCGGCCTCGCTCAGCTTGATGTCGTAGATGAGCCCCAGGTCGTACACGTTGACGGGGATCTCGGGGTCGTACACCTGGCGGATCGCCTCGATCACCTCGGCCTCGAGCAGCGAACGCTGGACGCTGTTCAACTCGGCGGCCTTGGGTTGTTTGGCGGTGGAATCGATCCTGTGGGGCATGACCAACTTATTCTTCGGTGGATACCGGTTGCTCGTTCCGGTCCAGGGCCGCCTGGAGGGCATGCCAGACGAGGGTGGCGCACTTGACGCGACTCGGGAACGCCTTGACGCCGCTGAGCGCGGCGAGTTCGCCCAGGTCCTCGCCGGGCTCCACGCCCTCGACCGTGACGGACTGCTGGAACTCCTCGGCGATCTCGAGCGCGCGTTCCAGGGTTTGGCCCCGGATCGCCTGGGTCATCATGGAGGCGCTGGCGGTGGAGATGGCGCAGCCGGAGCCGACGAAGCGGGCTTCGGCCACGCGGCCCTCCTCGATGCGAAGTTCGACCTTCACCTGGTCGCCGCAGAGCGGGTTGTAGCCTTCGGCGCAGTGGGTGGCGCCCTCCAGTTCCCCCGCGTTGCGGGGGTGCTTGGCGTGGTCCAGGATGATCTCTTGGTAAAGCTCGTTCAGGCTCATCCAAAAATGTCGCGCACGCGTCGCACGGCTTGCGCGAGACGGTCCACGTCCTCTGAGTCATTGTACAGGGCGAAGGAGGCGCGCGCCGTGGCGGGCAGGGCCAGGCGGCGCATCAGCGGCATGCAGCAGTGGTGGCCGGTGCGGATGGCGACGCCCTCCTCGTCCAGCACCGTGCCGATGTCGTGGGGGTGGGCGCAGTCCATCACGAACGAGACGATGCCCGCCTTTTGACGCCGCGTGCCGACCACCGTGAGGCCAGGGATCTGCTGCAAGAGCCGGGTGGCGAGGTCGGTTAACTCCCGCTCGTGGGCGGCGATTCGGTCAAGGCCGACGGCGTTCACGAAATCGAGCGCCACGCCGAATCCGACCGCGCCGGCCATGTGGGGGGTACCCGCCTCGAACTTGCTGGGCAGGTCGGCGAAGGTCGTCCTTTCGAAGCTGACCGTGCGGATCATGTCGCCCCCGCCCTGGTAGGGGGGCATGGCGTCAAGAAGCTCCTCTCGGCTGTAGAGCGCTCCGATGCCGGTGGGGCCGTACACCTTGTGGCCGGACATCGTGTAGAAGTCGGCGCCGATCGCCCGCACGTCGACCCTCTGGTGGGCAAGGGCCTGCGCGCCGTCCACGAGCACCCTCGCGCCAATCCGCTTGGCCATGGCGGCCATCTCGGCGACGGGGTTGACCGTCCCGAGGGCGTTGCACACCTGCTTGACGCCGACCAGCTTGACGCGCTCGTCAAGCAGCCCCTCGTACGCCTCGAGGTCCACCTCGCCGGCGTCCGTGACCGGAATGGCCCGGACGATCGCCCCGGTGCGCTGGGCCACGAGCTGCCAGGGCACGATGTTGGAGTGGTGCTCCATCGTGGTGAGGAGCACGACGTCGCCGGGCTTGAGGTTGGCGCCCCCCCAGGATTCGGCGACGAGGTTGAGGGCCTCCGTGCAGCCCTTGGTGAAGATCACCTCGCAAGGCTTGGCGGCGTTGATGTGGCGCTGGACCTTGACGCGCGCCTGCTCGAACAGGTCGGTCGAGCGCTGGCTAAGCGCGTGCACCCCACGATGGACGTTGGCGTTGTCGCGCTCGTAGTAGGCCGCGATCGCCTCGATCACCTCGCGCGGCTTCTGGGTGGTGGCGGCGTTGTCCAGGTAGACGAGCGGGTGGCCGTGCACCTGCTGCGCGAGGGCTGGAAACCGGGCGCGCAGGTCGCCGGGAAGAAGCTCGCTCGTCACTGGATGGTCCATAGCCGCCTATCACGCCCTCGAAGCCGCGCCAACAAACTGCACGTCTTCGTCAATTTAGCACGTTGGGGGCGCGGCTTCGGTGGTTTCTACGACTTTGGTCGCTTCCGGTCGTCAGGCGTCCGGGGTCCCTGGCGGGCCCGGGGGGAGCAGGAGTTCGGGGGCTTGGCCTCCCGCGTCCTTGATGGCTGCCCTAAGGGCGGCGAGAAGCTCATCCAGGTCGTGTGCGCGGAGGTGGAGCAGGGGGAGCTCCGAGATGGAGGCCTCATAGGCTCCGTCGGCGGCACGTTCGATTACGACGTCGTACTCTGGCGTGGCCATATCGACCCTGGTCCGGCGGTTGGCCGGGGTGGAGCGAGGACCCAGGTGGTGCGGCGCCGTTGTCGCTCAAGCCCGGGTCATCAGTTCCAGGAGCCATTAAAGCCCATCGGACGGCGTAACGTGGCGCGGTCCTGCGGGGAAGTACGCAAATCCAGCGCAACGCAGGCCTCGGGCGCAAGACGGGCTCACGTTCTTAGGCCGGGTGCGCATGGCATCCGAAGAATATGAGGCTCTCAGGCCGATTGGGGGTTAAGGGCGCACCAGAGGAAGAGCCGCTGCCACTCGCGGCGCTGGACCTCGACGAGTTGAGGTGGGTTTCCGTCGGAGGAGGCGACCTCGTTCAGGAACGCCTCGGCGTCGTAGGAGGGGTCGGCGGACATGGCGGGGTGGCGTCCCACGCGGGCGAGCCAGTAGCGGCTGTTGGAGAAGTCGCCCTCGCGGCGGTGCACGATGGCATGCCAGAGGGCGCCGCTTTCGTCCTCGATGTCCTGACAGGCGGTGTGGCTCAGCTCGATCTCGTCGACGTAGAGCCAGACGCCGGCGACCAGGTGGGTGTTGCGCATCAGCGCGGGGTTGACGACGGCCTTGGCGGCGAGCGTGACGGCCTCGCGGTTGGCGGGCGACTTGGGCAGCAGGTCCGGCATGGCGCGCTCCGGGGGGAGCGCGGCGAACAGCCGCTCGCAGGCGAGCCGGACGTCGTCCGGCAACTGAAGTACGAAGCTCCCTTGCTCCGTGTTCATGCGGCGAAGGTACCCCGCGTGAATGCCGTTTGTAACGCGGCAGGCGCCAAAACGCCGGCCGTCGGCGCTTTTGTCAATCCGAAAGGCGGCTGAGGAGCAGCGCGGCAAGGGCCGTGCGCGCGCCGTCGTCCGCGACCTGTCGCAGCACCTCGCCGGCGAACGCCTCGACGAGCATCGCCTGAGCCTGCGGGGCGGGAATGCCGCGCGACTGCAGGTAGAAGAGCGCCTCCTCGTCGATCTGGCCCACGGTGGCGCCGTGGGTGCACTTCACGTCGTCGGCGAAGATCTCCAATTGGGGCTTGGAGTTCATCGTCGCGTGGGGTGAGAGGAGCAGCGCCTTCGACGTCTGGTGGGCGTCTGTTCGCTGGGCGTCGAGGGCGACGACGATCTTCCCGCTGAAGACGCAGGTGGCGTTGTCGGCCACGACCTGGCGGTAGGTCTCGACGCTGGTTCCGTTCGGCTCGGCGTGGTCCAGGCGGGTGTGGTTGTCGATGAGTTGACGGCCGCGCGCGACGACGACTCCGTCCATGCGCGTCTCCGCGCTGCGACCGGCGAGCGCCACGTTGTGGTCCAGGCGGGCGATGGCGCCGCCAAGGGCGACGTTGGTCGTCAGGTACTGGGCGTCGCGCGCCAGTCGCGCGGCCCAGAGCCCGATGTGGAAGGCGGTTTCGGCTTCGCGCTGGACGCGCAGGTGCTCGACGCACGCCCCGGGGGCGAGGAACGCCTCGGTGACCGGAAGGGTGAGATTGGGGCCGGCGCCGAACGAGGCGTAGGTCTCCACCACGGCGGCGCGGCTGCCCTCCTCGGCCACAAGCAACACGCGGGGCGCGGCGGCGACCTCGGAGCCGGTCGTGACGTGCAGCACCTGGATGAGCGGCTCGAACCGGGTGTTACGAGCGATGTGGATGAGCGCGCCGTCGCCGAATAGCGCCGTACTGAGCGCGGCGAAGGTGTTCCGCTCGAGCGGGACCAGCGCCCCGAACCGACCCTCGAGAGCCGGCAGGTGCGGGCCGAGCGGGGCCAGCGTCAAGCCGGGCACGGACGGCAGGCGGGAGAGCGCGGGGGCGAAGTTGCCGTTGACGAAGACGATGCGGAGGTCGCCGGGCAGGACCAGGCTGTCAAGCGATTCGGCCGGCAGGTCGTGGGGGGCGGCGGGGCGGAAGTCGACGCCCAGCAGCGGCTTGAGCGGGGTGTACTTCCATTCCTCGTGCTTGGGGGTGGGGACGCCCTGCTCGCGGTGGGCGGCGAGAGCCCGCGCGCGCAACTCGGCGAGCCAGGCAGGGGCGCCCGGCCGGGGCGACTCGGCGGCCCCGAGCAGCCCGGTCAGCTCGGAATCGTAAGCTTGGAGCAGGTCCACAGGCATCTAGCCCTGCGCCCCCTCGGGCCCTTCCTCAAGCCACCCGTAGCGCTGGGACTCCAGCTCCAACGCCAACTCCTTGGTACCGCTCTTGACGATGCGGCCATCCATGAGGATGTGCACGAAGTCGGGCACGATGTAGTTGAGCAGGCGCTGGTAGTGGGTGACGACGACGAAGGAGCGGTCCGGGGCGCGGAGCGCGTTCACGCCGTCGGCGACCGCGCGCAGCGCGTCGATGTCGAGGCCTGAGTCGGTTTCGTCCAGGATGCACAGCTTCGGTTCGAGGACGGCCATCTGGAAGACCTCGTTGCGCTTCTTCTCGCCGCCGCTGAACCCCTCGTTGACGCTGCGGTTGAGCAGTTCCTGGTCCAGTTGCAGCAGCTTGAGCTTCTCGCGGATGAAGGCAAGAAACTTCATGGCGTCCAGCTCCTGTTCGCCTCGGGCGCGGCGGACCGAGTTGACCGCGGCGCGCAGGAAGTACGTGTTGCTGACGCCGGGGATCTCGACGGGGTACTGGAAGGCCAGGAAGACGCCCCGGTGGGCGCGCTCTTCGGGCGAGAGTTCGAGCAGGTTCTCGCCGTCGAGCAGCACCTCGCCCTCGGTTACCTCGTAGGCGGTGCGCCCGGCGACGACGTTGGCCAGGGTGCTTTTGCCGGAGCCGTTGGGCCCCATGATGGCGTGAACCTCGCCCGGCTTGACCTGCAGATCGACGCCCTGAAGGATCGGCTTCTGTTCGACTCGCGCGTGGAGGTTCCTGATTTGAAGCATGTGCGTACCGTGGATTCTACGGCCCCGCGACGGCTTCCGGATGCCCGGGCCCGCAAAAGGGCCCGGCGGGGCCCGCCGGAAGGTAAGGTCGGCCAAGGAGCGGATGAAACCGACGCTGGAGGAGTTGAAGGACCGGACGCGGTACCGGGTGGTGGTCGAAACGCACTTCGACGACCCGTTCGCGCTGGCGCGGCAGCGAATGCGGCGGCCGTCGCTCCCGATGGTCTGCTACTACCTTCTGGCTTCGGGCGCTTTGGCGCTGGCGGGATGGTCGACGGTGTCGGCGGGCTCGGGTTTCTGGGGTTCGTTTGCCCAGGTGTTCGGGGGGTTCGTGGTTGGCAGCATCGTCGCGCCGGTTCTGGCGCTGATGGCGCAGGCGGGGGTGTACGCGCTGTTGGGGGCGCGGAGCGTGAAGGTGCTGGTGAACCGGGCCAAGGGGGTGGCGGTCTGCCTGACGGGCGGTTTCGTGACGACCGGCGGGCAGTTGACGCTGGCCCTGCTGGCGTCGTTTGCGTTGGCCCCGCTGCTTTGGATGAGCCTGGCGCTACACGTGGCGTTCCTGCGGGGGGCGCTGGCGATGATGGCCTTCGCGCACATGGTGACGTGCGTGGGCGAGGTGGCGCTCCTGGACCGGCTGTGGTCGTCGCCGGGCGGCCGGGTGTTCTGCTACGACGTGCCGGAGGAGGGAACGTTCGTGGTGGTGCAAGAGGCCGTGGGTTAACCGGCCCGCCGGGCGGCGGCGTTTGGGTAATATCCTCGTCAGTGTGGGGATGTAGCTCAGCTGGGAGAGCGCTGCAATCGCACTGCAGAGGTCGTGGGTTCGAATCCCATCATCTCCACCACCCTCTTCTTTTGAGCCCGTTTTGAACCGGAAAACGGGGTATTGCGCTCCCCGTCGCGACGGCC
Organism: uncultured Fimbriimonadaceae bacterium; assembly: GCA_964539295.1. Classification (GTDB taxonomy): domain Bacteria; phylum Armatimonadota; class Fimbriimonadia; order Fimbriimonadales; family Fimbriimonadaceae; genus CAZIIS01. Next base: position 12,366 of record CAZIIS010000014.1, read on the forward strand.
CGATCTGGGCGGATAATGACGGTGCAAGCTATCGAGACACGCGCCATAGGTCGTTCATGGGAACGACAGCCCGGAATCGGCAGGAACCTATGGTTCGAGGCTTGCGCCGGAGGCGAGGCGGACAAAAAGTCCACCTCGCCTTCACGTTGTTCAGGGGGCGGGCGCCGGCCGAATCCGGTTCAGCGCCGGCGGCGCAGCCGACGGAGGTCGGTCTGCTGGACCTCGGGCAGGGCGTAGCCCTGATGGCAAAGGAGCTGCATCTCGGAAGACAGGCACTGCACGGCTAGCGAACCGATGCGGCCCGTTCCGGAAAGGCGCGCGGGGGTGAAGAGACGGCCTTCGTCGTCGTTCCAGGCCGGGATGCCGTGGCCCTGGTCGTCGAACCGGAGCGCGTGGACGTCCAGTTCGCGGCCGTGCGGGTCGCGCAGGACGAAGGCGGTCGGGGCGAGGTCTCCCGAGGGATCCGGCACCCAGGCGTTCTCGGACCAGAGCTCCGCCAGGGCGTAGCCATCCTCGGCAAGCAGGTCCATCAGCCGCGCGACGTCGGCCAACCGGACGAGCACGTCGAGGTCCTTGTGGGGGCGGGTCTGGCGGCCGAGCAGCGCGTCGATCCCCCAGCCGCCGGTGAGCCAGGCCGGAATGCCGGCATCGGTAAGGCGGCGAAGGATCGCGACTACGTCGTCAGCGGACACCATCGCCTCCAGTATGAGCGCGGTAGACCGCGAGTCGTTGTTCGGAAATGGTAGGGGCGGGTCTGTGACCCGCCCGTCCCGGGCCGATGGATTGTGTTTGGGGGGGTCTCGATGTCTTCGACGCCGGGCTACAGACTTCGAACGCGTTGCGGTCGGTTGCGAAGCCGATTCGTGGCGTGCGATGGGCCGGTGGGGCGATTCGTGAATCGCCCCTACATGGGCCATGCGGGAAAGGGCGACAGCCGAGATCCCTCGCTGCGCTCGGGATGACAGGCAAGGGTTGGGTGGCTGCCGCGTGAAGCCGTAGCTGCGCCACCCCAGCCCAAGGGTCGGACGCGACCGACGATGTCCTCGGCGGACGCCATCGCCTCCAGTATGAGCGCGGTAGACCGCGAGTCGTTGTTCGGAGAGCCGGGCCACGTTCGATGGTAGGGGCGGGTCTGTGACCCGCCCGTCCATGTGCTCGCCGGCGCGGGGTGGTGGCGGCGGTGGTAGCCCAGACGACCGCAGATCCGGCGCTGCGCGCACGGTGGCCAACTAGCGGTTGTACCGGTCGCGGTCCCAACGGGCCGGGTTCTCGGCGATGTATCGCTGGATCCGGACCAGCGAACGTTGGTCTCGGATGATGTGATCGAAGTACCCCCGTTGCCAAACCGGCGCGCCGGCGGTTCCCCGCAGTTCGTTGATTCGTTTGGCGGAAAACGACTTGAACCCTCGCACGACTTCGGGCAGGGCATGGGGCAAATAGGGCATCCCCGGCTTGGGCCCTTGCTTGTCTGGCGACAGGGCAACCGGCTGTTCGTGGACGTGCGTTTGCGTGAACGCATCCGTTAACGACAGGATGCCATGCATGTGGTTTGGCATCACGACAAACGCGTCGATAGACCAACCGCAATAGTGGTTCGGCAGGTCCTCCCATGCTGCCCGAACCGCTTCGCCGAAGCGGTTATGAAGCACCGTCTCGCCCTCTACTGCGCCGAAGAGAAGGGCCGATCGATGGGCGCAAACGGTGACGAAGTAGGTTTCGGTCCGTGCATAGTCGAAACCGGGAAGCCTCATCGAACGGCGGTTTGGCAACGCTGTTTCGGGCGAAGGTCGGTCCATGGCCAAGTCTCGGGTTTGTGGCTGGCAGTATGTTCTATAGAGCTCGCGAATGCGATTGCCCGATGGCGCAGGGCCCGTTTCGCCCATCGCCCGTTCGGGCGGGTCACAGACCCGCCCCTACCAT
>CAZIIS010000014.1:14385-20789 GCA_964539295.1 uncultured Fimbriimonadaceae bacterium
AGGGCCCGTTTCGCCCATCGCCCGTTCGGGCGGGTCACAGACCCGCCCCTACCATCTGCCTTTTCCCGGCGCCTAAGCAGGTTGACGCCGGGCAACGCCGGCCCCGGTACGCGCAAAATGGGCCATGGTTCCGGTTTGTCTAGCGATGGCTGCGATGCATGTGAATCCGCCGTACAGCGAGCCGCTTAGGCCGCAGTTCCACTTCACGGCGAAGTCGGGGTGGTTGAACGACCCGAACGGACTGGTCTACTTCAAAGGCGAGTACCACCTGTTCTTCCAGCACAACCCGAAGGAGGCGGTGTGGGGGAACATGACCTGGGGCCACGCGGTGAGCCGGGACCTGGTTCATTGGCGGCAGACCGCGAACGCCATCGAGCCGGACGCGCTGGGGACCATCTTTTCGGGCTCGGCGGTGGTGGACCGCGAAAACACCAGCGGACTTGGCGCGGGGATGGTCTGCCTCTACACCGCGGCGGGCGGCACGAGCGAGGAGTCGAAGGGCCAGCCGTTCACCCAGTGCCTGGCGCACTCGGCGGACGGGCGCACCTTCACCAAGTTCTCCGGCAACCCGGTGCTGGGGCACGTGGAGGGCCAGAACCGCGACCCGAAGGTGATCTGGCACGCGCCGACCAAGCGGTGGGTGATGGCGCTCTACTTGGACGGCAACCACTACGGGCTGTTCGGGTCGGCGAACCTGCTGTCGTGGAAGCGGCTGAGCACGGTGGAGATGGACGGTACCAGCGAGTGCCCGGACTTCTTCGAACTACCGGTCGACAACGACCGCCGGCAGATGAAGTGGGTGTTCTGGGGCGCGAACGGGCGGTACCGGATCGGCGGCTTCGACGGGACCACGTTCACGCCGGAGACCGAGCTTCTGCCGACCAACTTTGGCAACACGGGCTACGCCGCACAGACCTTCTTCAACGACCCGAAGGGGCGGCGGGTGCAGATCGCCTGGCACAACAACTCGGTGTTCCCTAGTGCGGCGTGGAACCAGGAGATGGGGTTCCCGACCGAGTTGAAGCTGGTCTCCACGCCGGGCGGGCCGAGGCTGTCTACGCTTCCGATCCCCGAAGTCCGGAGCCTGTATGGCCCGCGGGCGACGGCCCACGACGGGTTCTACGCGGTGGAATCGGGGTTGATGGACGTCTCGATGGCGGTTCGCGTGGGCGGCGCGGGGTCGTTGAACGTGCAGGTCAACGGCCACCCGATCCGCTACGACGGGGCGACGCACGAACTGAAGGCGCTGGACAAGGTCGCGAAGGTGGAGCCGTCGGGCGGCCTGGTGAAGCTGCGGATGCTCGTCGACCGTGCGTCGATTGAGATATTCGCGCAGGACGGGCTGGTGACGATGCCTCTCTTCGTCCTTCCGGTCGATGCGCCGAAGGGGTTGCGCCTCGCGATGCCCAGCGACTGGAAGGTCGAGAAGATCGAGGTGCACGCTCTTCGCAGCGCCTGGTCGTCGGACTAGATCGTGAACAGCAGGTCCTCGCCGGCGAGAAACGGCCGCCACTCGCGGTCGACGGAGCGCGGAACCCGCCGGGCGAGTCTCTCGTGTCTTGCGGGGTTGGAGATGTGCAGCGCGAAGCAGCCGAGGACGCTCAGGAGCGCACAGGCATCCATCGCGCGCTTTGCCTCGGCGGGTGGGCGGCCGTAGGCGTCGATGGGGGCCTGTCGAAGCTCCTTGGGGTACGCCACCAGTTCACCTCCCAGGTCCCACAGGTACGGCCCGTAACCGCAGAGCGTGAAGTCGATCGGGCTGAGGCCCCTGGGATGGGCCAGCACGTTGCTGGGGCCCAGGTCGGCGTGGATCAGGCCCCATTGCGCCGGGTCGTGCTCCAGGCGGTCGAACTCCCCCATGCACTCCTCGACCGCGCGTTCGAGCACCGCGAAATCGTCCCCCGTGAGCCAACCGTTGGAAAGCGCAGGATGAAGCTGCTCCAAGACGTGGGCGAAGTGGCGGCGGTCGTATGAAGGGCGCACGAACCCCGGCGGCGGCGTCCAGCGCCGGGCGTGGTCGTGCATTGCGCGGACCATCAAACCCCATCGCTCCATTCCGGGGCCGTCGGGCTCAAACGGCTCGGCGTCGATCCAGGTCAACAGGGAGCAGCCCACCGAACCGGCGGGCGCTGCGACCGAACCGATAAGGCTGCCGTCCCGCGTGGCTACCGGCTCCTGGACCAGTAGGTCGGTGTCGCGGGAGAGGGCCGCGAGCCACGCCATCTCCGACTCTAGCAGGGCTGGGTCGAACCAGGCGCCGCCGAGGTTGGCCGACGCGGCCAGGTGGATGCGCAGGACGTAGCGCCGAGCGTCGGCCTCCACCTCGACCACCAGGCTTTGGTTGTGGCGGACGAAGCGGGCCTTGGGGCGGTCCAGGGGGTACAGCGCCAGAGCCCGGTTAACCAAGTCGTCGCGGTAGGGGACGGGCTGGCACATGGCTACATTGTGAAGCGTCTTTGCTCTCCGGTGGGACGACACCCGGCTGTCCCAATCGGTATGCTCCGGCGAAAACCGCTTGCGAGGTCATTGCCGTGGTTCTATCATCGCTCATCGTCGCCGCTTCGTTGCTTCTTTCCGTGCCGCCGACGGACCTCAGGGCATCGTTTGCCAACCCTCCCGCCGCCGCTCGACCCTGGGTGTATTGGTTCTGGCTGAACGGCAACGTCACCCGCGAGGGGATCACCGCCGACCTGGAGGCGATGAAGCGGGTTGGGATCGGCGGGGCGCTCATCATGGAGGTCGACCAGGGCGTGCCGCTCGGGCCGGTTCCGTTCGCGGGGCCCAAGTGGCGGGAGCTGTTCCACCACGTGGTCACGGAAGCCGGTCGGCTGGGTCTGGAGATCAACATGAACGACGACGCGGGCTGGAACGGCAGCGGCGGCCCGTGGATCACGCCCGACGTGGCGATGCAGAAGCTGGTCTGGAGCGAAACGACGTTCGAGGGAGGCAAGCCCGTCGAGGTGACGCTTCCGCAACCGGCGACCGTGGGCGGATACTACCGGGACGAGGCGGTGATCGCCGTCCGGGAGGCGAGCGACTTCCGGATTCCGAACCTAGAGGCGAAAAGCGCGCTGGTGCGCGGGGACGTGCCGTGGCAGTCCGACAGGATGCTGAAGCCGCCCGACGCTATCGGCAAGAACGAGATGTTCGATCTGACCTCGGCGATCGACCCGACCCGGCCGGTGAAGGTGGGGCTACCCGAGGGCAAGTGGACGGTGCTGCGGTTTGGGCGCACGTTGACGGGCGCGGAGAACGCGCCCGCCCCGGCCTCGGGGCGGGGATTGGAGTGCGACAAGCTGAGCGACGCGGGGAGTCAAGCCGCCTTCGCGGGGCTGATCGGCAAACTGGCAGCCGACTCGCGCGGCCTGATCGGCAAGAGCCTGGTCAGAACACACATCGACAGCTGGGAGAACCACTCGCAGAACTGGACGCCGCTGTTCCGGCAGGAATTTCGGCGGCTGCGGGGCTACGACCTGGCGCCCTGGTTGCCGGTGATGACGGGCCGGGTGGTGGGCAGCCTGGACCAGAGCGAGCGGTTCCTCTGGGACGTGCGGCGCACGGTTGCCGACCTGGTGCAATCCAGGTACGCGAGCGGGATGCGCAAGCTGGCCAACAAGAGTGGGTTGCGGCTCTCGATCGAGGGGTACGGCGACTGCGTGATGGACGACATGGCCTACGCGGGACGCGCCGACGAGCCGATGGCTGAGTTCTGGTCCTGGCCGGGGAACTTCACGGCGGGGACGGTGGCCCAGATGGTCTCGGCCGCCCACGTGTATGGCAAGCCGATCGTCGGGGCGGAGGCGTTCACGGCGACCGACGGCGAGCGGTGGCGGCACCACCCGGCGAGCATCAAAGCGCTCGGCGATTGGGCGTTTTGCGAGGGGATCAACCGGTTCGTGTTCCACCGGTACGCGATGCAGCCGTGGCTGGACGTAAGGCCGGGGATGGGCATGGGCCCGTGGGGGATTCACTACGAACGCACGCAGACCTGGTGGGAATGGACGGGCCCGTGGCACGCGTACCTATCGCGGTGCCAGTACCTGATGCGGCAGGGCAAGCCAGTGGTGGACCTGCTGTACGTGGCGCCGGAGGGGGCGCCGAGCGCCTTTGCGCCGCCGGCGAACCACGGGCTCTACCGCGCGGACGCCTGCCCGGCGGAGGTGGTGCTGGATCGGCTGTCGGTTCGGGATGGGCTGCTGGTGCTTCCCGACGGGATGAGCTACCGGGCGTTGGTGCTCTCGGGCGCGCCGATGACGCCGGAGTTGCTCGCGCGGGTGGAGGAGCTGGTCGAGGACGGCGCGGCGGTGATCGGTCCGCGGCCGCCGGAGCAATCGCCGAGCCTATCGGGTTACCCGCGCTGCGACGACGAGGCGTCGACGGCGGTGCGGCGGCTTTGGGACGGGCACGGGGTGAAGGACGCGGCCCCCGACCGGTGCTTGGCGGCGCGGGGCGTGCCTCCCGACTTCGAGGCGGACCGCCCTCTGGGCTACGGCCACCGGCGTATCGGCGAGGTGGACGCGTACTTCGTGAGCAACCCGGAGGGGCGGGCGCTCAACGCGCGCTGCCTGTTCCGCGTGGCGGGGCGCGTGGCGGAGCTTTGGGACCCCGAGAAGGGGGCGGTCCGGCCGCTGCCCTCTCGCCCGGTCGGTTCGGACCGCACCGCGGTCCAGCTTTTCCTGAACGCCACGCAGTCGGCGTTCGTGGTTTTCCGTCCGGCGAAGGCCGGGGAGGCGACGCTGCTCGCGGTGGAAGGGGCGGGGCCCGCGGCGAGTGCGGGGCCCTCGGCCGAGGTGATCCGCGCGACGTGGGGTCCGGCGGGCGATGCGACGCGGACCAAGGACGTGACCGCGTTCGTACGGCGGAAGGTGAGCCGCGGTCAGGCGGCGTTCCCGGTGCTGGACCTTGTGGCGACCGGCGACCCGGCGTACGGGACCGTGAAGACGCTGACCGTGGAGTACGCCGTGGGCGGCAAGAAGCGCACCGCGCGCGCCACCGACCCGGAGCGGTTGACGCTGGACGTGCCGGGCGACCAACCCCCGCCGGTGCAGGTCGTGGCGCCCGGGCTCTTGGCCGCAAGGCGTGCGGGGGCGTACACGGTGCAGACCGCGCGCGGCGAGGCGAAGGTGAGGGCGGCGGCGCCCCCGAGGCCGGTTGAGCTCGGCGGGGTATGGACGCTCCGCGTGCCGGGGGCGAAGCCGATGGCGCTGACGAAGCTGACCTCGTGGAGTGAGATGGCGCCGGAGGCGGTTCGCTACTTCTCGGGGACGGCCCGCTATGAGAGGACGTTCGTGGCGCCGGCGGCATACCAGAAGCCCGGGCGGCGCGTTTGGCTAGACCTGGGGCGGGTGGAGGTGATGGCGCGGGTGAAGTTGAACGGGCGCGACCTGGGGTTGCTCTGGAAGGCGCCGTTCCGGTGCGATGCGACCTCGGCGTTGCGAAAGGGGGCGAACCGGCTGGAAGTGGAGGTGGTGAACCTGTGGCCCAACCGGTTGATCGGCGACGAGCGCCTTCCGGCCGATAGCGACCGCAACCCCGACGGCACGCTGCGCTCCTGGCCCGGCTGGCTGCTCAAGGGGCAGAAGTCGCCGACCGGGCGCACGACCTTCGCCACGTGGCGGCAGTACGGCCCGAACGATCCGCTGCTGCCGTCCGGGCTTCTCGGCCCCGTCCGGCTGGAGGCCGAGACGCTGGTCTGCTACTGAGGTTCGGGGGCGCGGGTGCGCTCCCAGGCCGCGCGGTCGACGCGGTAGACCAAGGCGTGGACCGTCTGGGTGTAGGAGCGCATCGACTCGGGGAACTCGTACGTCCGTTCGCCCATGCGGACCCCGCCGACCGCCTCCTGCATCTTGATCGAGGCCGCGTTGTGCACGTTGGGCGCGCCCTCGACGCTCGCGGCGTCGGTGTGCGTGAAGAGGTACTCGATCAGGCCCCGCTTGACCTCAACGCCGTACCGGTTCCCCCAATAGGCGGGCAGGAGCTTGACGTCGGTTCTTGCCACACCCTCGTCGTCGGGCAGGTGCAACGCCGCCTCGCCGATGGGGGAGCCGGTGGACTTGAGTTCGACCAGCAACCGCTGCTTGAAAAGGTCGGCGCCCCGTTCGATGATCTGGGCGCGGATCTCCTCGCGGGTGGTGCGAAGGCCCTGCGGAAAGCCGACGTTGGTCATCACCCTCGGGTCGGTCCAGAGGGCGAAGTAGAGCTCGACGTCACCCGGCTCCGCCAAGCGGACCTGCAGGCGCGGCGTTTCGAAGACGATCGTGGGCTCGTTCGGCATCGCTATGCTAAGAATCTACCGCGCCGGCGCGGGTGTCCGGCCACCTAACCCAGGCCATCTGCGGGTTCAGGCGCCGGAACCTCGGCAAATGGCCCGATTGCTTCCGCGCCTTCAGGTCGAGGACGGCCGA
>CAZIIS010000014.1:20889-41666 GCA_964539295.1 uncultured Fimbriimonadaceae bacterium
CGGCCGAGCTCCGCCCGCCGAAAAGCCATCGGTTCGGGAGCTGTGCCGACGTGCCGCCGAACGCTCAACGTTTCCTCTGTGATGGTCCGTCACGCCATGGGCGGGGCCTCCTTGGCCTCGCGTGCGAGACGGTGGTCGAACGCCGGAGTACAGAGAGGTATGGACATAAAGACATCGATTTGGAGCGCCGTCGTGGTGGCTGCCGGTGCGGCGACGGTCTGGGGGTGCGGGGCGCCGAAGCAGGCTGCCCCAACGGAACCCGTACCCGTACCGGCGCCCAAGGCCACCGCGCCGAGCAAGGCTGCGGCGCTCGGGGCCGAGCAGCCCGCGGGTCCGTTCACCGCGACCTTGAGCGCCGATCCCTCCCCGCCGAAAGCGGGCGCAGTGCACCTGATGGTCAAGCTCGTGGAGTCGGGCAAGCCGGTCGACGGGGCCGTGGTCACGTTGGTCCCGTCGATGCCCTCGATGGGCCACGACCTGCCAGAGGTCGTGCTCAAAGCTGCGGGCGGCGGGCTCTACCAGGGCGACGCGGACCTTGGGATGGTCGGCGAGTACCAGGCCAAGGTGAGCGTGGCGCAAGCGGGCCGCACCGGCGAGGCCGTGTTCGCCTTCTCGGTGGCGGAGTAGGGCAATGCGAGCGGCGCTCCCGCTCTGGGCGATTTTGATCCTGCTCCCGGCGTTCGCAACCGCCGGCGTTCGGGCGGCTGCGGGTCCCTACCGGGTCGACCTGACGTCGGCGCCGCGCGTCGTTCCGATAGGGAAAGCGGTCCTGCTTCTCAAGGTGACCGACCGGGCGGGGAGCCCGGTCGGTCACCTCGACGCACGGGTGCTTGCCGCCATGCCGGGCATGCCGATGGGCGAGCGCGAACAGCGCGCGCAGCCGGTTGCGGGGCGCGCTGGGAGTTACTCGGCGCCCGCGACCTTTTCGATGGCCGGGGCCTACTCGGTGTCGGTCAAACTCAGCGGGCCGCTCGGGGACGGCTCGGTGGCGATCGCGTTGAGGACGGGGCAGGACACGGGCGCTGAGGCCCGCGGCTTCAACCTGGTGGATGGGTGGCCGTGGCTCTTGGGCGCGGCCGCGTTGGCGTTCGTGGCCTTCCGGATGCGGCGCGCCGACGTCGGGATGAACTGGAGGGCGGTTCTCAACCGGGGGACGTTGGCGGGGGTGTTGCTTCTGGCCGTCTTGCTTGTCGCGGCCATGGCTGCGGTGCGTTGGTTCAGGCGCCCCGGCTCGATGACGCCGATCGAGGCGCAGTTGATGGAGATGAACACACCGGCGCCGCCCGGCACAACGCCGGTCGAGCTGGCGACGGTGACGCGGGGGCCGGTGGCTGAGGTCGTGCGTTACCCCGGGCAGGCGGTCGGTTACGTGGAGCAAGAGGTCAACGCGCGGGTCGAGGGCGTGATCGTGTCGATGCCGTTCTACGTGGGCGATTCGGTTAAGAAGGGCCAAGTCCTCGCGCGGCTCGATACCTCGCAGTTGGACCCCATGCTTGCCGAGCGGTCGGCGGCGGCCAAAGCCGCCGAGCAGAGCGTGGACGTGGCAAAGAGCGTTTATGAGGCAGCCTTGCAGGACGTGGCCGCGAAACGCGCGGAGGTTACGACGAAGGCCGGGGCCGTGGAGGAGGCCCAGGCATCGCTGACCGCTGCGTCCGAGGAGCGGAAGCAGGCGCAATCGGATCTGTCGGCGATGCAGGGCGAGGTTTCGGCGACCGAGGCGGACCTCTCCGCCGCCGAGGAGCAGGCGCGGTACCAGGAGAGCCAGTTGAAGCGAAGCGAGCGGCTCTTCGCTCGGGGTTTCGTCAGCCGCGCGGACCTGCAGCGGGCGCAATCGGACCACGCCGACGCTCAGGCCAGGCTTCGGCGCGCTCAAGTGGCCGTTCGCCAGGCGAACTACCGGGTCGAAGGAGCCGCAGCGGGCGTTCGCAAAGCCGAGGCGATGTCCGAAGCCGCTCGGCGAAGGGTGAGTCAGGCGCAATCGGACGTTCGGGCCGCGCAGGCCGCGGTGCTGGCCAGCGAGAGCGCGGCGCGGGGCGCGAAGCAGGGGATTGCCCGGGAGAGCGCCGGGGCGGTCCAAGCGCAGGCGAGCCTGAGCGGGGCAGTGGCCGAACGCGGCTACAGCGCCTTGCGGGCCGAGGTGGATGGGATGGTCACAGAGCGTCTCATCAGTCCGGGCGTGTTGGTGAACCCGGGCCAAACCGTCCTCAAGGTGGCGCAGCTAAGCCCGATCCGCCTTCAGGCGAACGTGGCCACGGCGGACCTGGAGCGGATTCGGGTGGGGAGTCCGGTGTCTGTTTGGTCCAAGACGCCGGGTTCGTCGCCGGTCCATGGCCGGGTGACGTCGGTGTCGCCGTCGCTGGACCCCCAGGCGCGGACCGGCGTGGTCGAGGCGGTGTGGCCCAACACGGACCGCAGGTTTCTGCCCGGCGAGTTCGTCGAACTGGCGGTGCAGGTGGGTGAGGAGGCGAACGGGTTGCGCGTTCCGGTCGACGCCGTCCAGCGCCCCGAGGACGCCAAACCGTACGTGTGGGTGGCCTCCGCCGGAGGCGAGCCCGGCCAGTACACCGTGAACCGGGTGGAGGTGGAGCTTGGGGCGACCGACGGCCGGCTCGTGGCCGTCACCGGTTCACTGTCCGAAGGCCAACAGGTGGTGGTGCGCGGCGGCACCTACCTGCAGGAAGGGGGAGCGGTATCGGCGCAAGCCAAGGGGCCCGTGGTCGAGGTTGGCGCGGGCGGCTACGCGCCGGACACCGTGGAGGTCGTTGCCGGCGAGCCCGCGACCATCACGTTCGTGCGTCGAACCGACCAGACCTGCGGGACGGAGGTGGTGTTCCCGAGCCTGGGTATCCGCAAGCCTTTGCCGCTCAACAAGCCGGTCGAGGTGACCTTCACCCCGGGGAAGCCGGGCGCGATCCCGTTTTCGTGCGGCATGAAGATGCTGCGGGGCAAGGTGGTGGTTCGGTGACGACCGGGGCAAGGCGGCTGAACCCGCTTCACATGATCCACCGCTGGTCCATCGAGCACCCCTACGCGGTGGTGGCGTTCTACGCGGCGGTTGTATCGCTGGCGGCGATGGCGGTGACCCGCACGATCCCTCGGCGGTTCGCCCCTTACGTGGAGAGCCCGATGGTGGGCGTCGTGACGATGATGCCGGGGCTCTCCACTTCGGAGATGGAGACCTACGTCAGCAAGCCGGTCGAGGAGCAGCTTGCGAACCTCAAGGGGGTTCGGACCATCCGTTCGACCTCGCAGGAGGGGGTGTCCATCGTGACCCTGGAGTACCCATACGGGACCAACATGCAGGGGGCGTTGGTCGACGTTCAGACGTTGATGAACGTGACCCAGGCAAACCTCCCGGCGACCGGCGCGAACATGAAGCCTTCGTTCATCGTGCCCATCGACCCGTTGAACCTGCCTGTCGTGTCGCTGGCCCTGACGGGCGAACCGGGCCTGGGGTGGACGCCCACCAAGGTACGCGAATTCGCCGACAACGAGGCCGTGCGGAGGCTCAAGACCGTGCCCAACGTCTATTCCGTCGTCCCGTTCGGCGGGTTCCGGCGGCAGATGCAGGTTGTGGTGGACCGCGCCAAGTTGGCGGGCTACGGACTTTCGATCTTGGACGTGCGCGACGCGGTGGACCGGAGCAACGTCGCACGCCCCTCGGGCACCCTCACCTCGGGCGGGGACGAGTCCATCGTGCGTGTGGACGCCTTGGCGCGGTCGGCGCAGGACGTGCTGAACACCCCGGTTCGCGAGGTTGGGACGGGGGCGCGGAAAGTCGTGTACGTGCGCGACGTGGCGCGCGTCAAGGACTCGCACTGGGAAAGACGAAGCGGTTACCGTTACTACTCGAACGCGCGGCCGGGCGGGCCGTCGACCAGGAAGGCGATCGAGGTCTCGGTGGTCCAGAACCCGGGGGCGAGCTCGGCCCAGGTGGTCCCGGACGTGATGAAGGTCGTCCGGCAGATGGAGAGCGAGAACCCGGGTCTTGTGTTCGACGTCGCCTACGACAACGCGCACTTCGTCGACGTGCTCTTTGAGAACGTCTGGCACGAACTCGGTCTGGCCGTGCTGCTCACCGGCATCGCGGTGATCCTCTTTCTCGGGGAGTGGCGCGGCACGTTGATCGCGATGATCACGCTGCCGACGTCGCTGGCTCTCGCGGTGCTGATGATGACCCCGTTCGGGATGACCTTCAACAGCGGAACCTTGATCGGGTTGCTGCTGTCGATCGGGCGTCTGGTGGACGACAGCATCATCGACATCCACGCGGTGGAGCGTCACCTGCGGATGGGCAAGGACCCGAAGTCGGCGACGATCGACGGCATCGCCGAGGTGCGGGTGGCGGTCATTGCGTCGACGCTGATGATCGTATTGGCGCTGGCGCCGTTGCTGTTCGCCGGCGGGATCGTCGGCCTGATGTTCGTCGAGTTGGTTTGGCCGCTCATCTTCGGCCTGTTGGCCTCCATGCTGGTCAGCTTCACGCTAACGGCCCTGCTCTGCGCCAAGCTGCTGCGCCACGAGCAGGCCCGGGCAGAGGACCGCAGGAACTGGCTGTTGCGGTGGCTCTACCGGCTGCTCGACCCGTTCCAGTTGGGGCTAGACCGGCTGGAGGCATGGTACGCCCGGGCCATCGACTGGACGCTGACGCACCGCTTCGCCAACTTCGCGCGCATCGCCGGCGTGCTCATCGTCGGGTTCACGTTCTACTACTTCATCGGCAGCGAGATGATGCCGCTAGCCGACACGGGCCAGGCCGTGGGGTTCCTGGAGATGGCGCCGGGGACGTCGTTTCGGGGGACCGAGGAGGCGGTCAAGAAGCTCGAAGGCATCCTCGGGCAGCACCCCGAAGTCGAGAAGGCAAGCATTGAGATCGGCGCGGAGTCCATGTTCGAGAGTTGGTCGCCGTTCTACACGGGCTACCAGGCGCCACAGGTGAACGGCGCGGCAGTGATGCTGACCTTCAGCGACAAGGACCGCCGTAAGCGATCGATCTTCCAGGTGATGGACGCCATTCACCGCGAGGCGTTTGCGGCCATCCCAGGCCTTCGCAGACTTCAGATCAAGGAGATGGGATCGGACGTCATGGCGACGGCGGCGGCGCCGGTGCATGTGAACGTCGTTGGACCCGGCCTCGACGAACTCGATCGGTTGGGCCGAGAGGTGGAAGCGGTCGCCCAGAAGATGCCCGAGATGTTCCAGCCCTCGCGCACCTGGAGCATGGGTGTGCCCGAGTACCGGGTGAAGGTGGACGCGCAGCGGGCTCAGGAGGTCGGGCTTTCGCCAGAATCGGTTTCCGAACAGGCCTACTATGCCTTGCGCGGCGGCTTGACCAACGAGTTCTACCGACTGCCGAACCTGCGGCAGAACACGATCCTCGTTCGGTACGACGAAAAGGACCGGCAGACGGAAGGCGACCTGGAGAACGTGATGTTGACGACTAGCAGCGGCGCGCAGGTTCCCCTGAAGTCGGTCGCCACCATCGAGCGGTCCCAGTCGCCGACGGCGATCGAACACGACGGGCTCCGGCGGGTGGAGGGGGTGACCGGCTACTACCGTCCCGGGAACCTGCCCAGCATGGACGTGGTGATGAACCTGGTGGCCAACGCCTATGGCGGCAACGCGAGACTCGGCATCGAGCCGGTCAACTTCCCGCCCGGCTACGGGCTGGAGATGCGGGGCGATATGACGCAGATGATGGACAGCTTCCGCCGGATGTTGGGTGGGCTTGCCCTGGCGCTGGGCCTGATGTTTCTGGTGCTGGTGGTGCAGTTCCGCGGGTTCCTGCAGCCGCTTCAGATGATCGCGTCGCTTCCGCTTGAGCTGTCCGGCGTGTTCATCGCGTTGTGGTTGTCTGGTCTAGCCTTTTCGACGGTGTCGATCCTTGGCATCATCGTGCTCACCGGCATGGACATCACCACGGCGGTGCTCATCATCGACCTGATCATGAAGGGGCGCGACCGTGGCGTGCCGAGGGACGAGGCGATACGCCGGGCGTGCCCCGAGCGGTTGCGGCCGATCCTGATGACCGCGGGCATCACGCTGATCGTGATGCTCCCGGTGGCCTTGGCGCCCAAGACCGGCCTCGACGCGTACCAGCCGCTGGCGATGGCCGTGGTGGGCGGGCTGATCGTGGGGACGGTGCTCAGCCTGTTCGACATCCCAATCATGCACACCTACGTCGACGACTTCACGCGGTGGACGAACAAGGTGTTCCTGGGCCGCGACTACGAGTGGCCGGTGGTCGAGGAGGGCGAGGGGGATGCGGCGCAGGAACCGTAGGGGATATGCTGGGCGGGCGTAGCGGGTGGGTCCTATGATGCGAGAGACGTGGGCTTTGGCTTTGGTTCTCCTGGGGGCGTGTGGGGCGCAGGCGTTCGCGCCCGCCAAACCGCAAGGCTTGCGGGTGAGAGGGGCGGAGATTGTGACGCCGGATGGCAAACCGATTCGCCTGATCGGTTTCAACGTGATGTGGTGGACCCCGTCGACCGCCGACGACGCGCGGCAGATCCGGGCGATGGGCTGCAACATGGTGCGGTACATGTTCGGCTACGTGCCCCAGGGCAAGTTCGACCCGAGCAAGCTGGATTTCGTGAAGGAGCAGGTGCGGTACTTCACCTCGCGCGGCCTATGGGTGATCCCGGTGGTGCACGACTTCCGCAAGGACGGCAAGGGCCCCTACGACGACCCGGCGCTGAACCGGGAGTTCCTGGAGATGTGGGCGTGGGTGTTTGGCCAGCTCAAGGACGACCCGTTCGTGGCGGCTTGGGAACCGATCAACGAGCCGCACGACTCGCCCGTGGAGAAGGTCGCGCCCTGGTACCGCAAGGTGACCGCGCAGTTCCGCAAGTGGGACGCGGCGCGGCCGATCGTCGTGGAGGGCACGGGTTACTCCTGGCCGGAGGGGCTCGTGGACGCGATCAAGATGAGGGACCGGAACGTGATCTACGCGTTCCACACCTACGGCCCGTTCGAGTACACCCACCAGGAGGAGGGGAAGGACATCCCGTATCCCGGCAAGTGGAGCCGGGAGGACCTGAGGAAGGCGATCGAGCCGGCGGCGCGGTTCCGGGCCAAGCACAACGTGCCGGTCTGGTGCGGGGAATGGGGGGTGATGACCCGCAACCCGGGCTACACCCAGTGGATCCACGACGTGGCGTCGATCCTCGAGGAGTACCGGTTCCCGTGGACGTATTGGGGGTACGCGTACATCAAGGACCACCCGCTCAACCCGAGCTTCGACGTGAACCCGCAGAAGAAGGAGGTCTTCGAACTGATGAAGACCATCGTCAAACAGGCCAAGCGGTAAAGCCGCTTGGCCCGCCTGCATAGGCGACGCGAAGGGCTACGGCCAGACGTAGCCGGACTTGGTCAGCTTGTCGTGCATCTGCTGAAGGCGCTCGCGGGCGGCCTCCAGCTTGCCCAACACGCGGGCCGTGTCGACGCCGCGCATCTCGTCGCGCTCCAGGTCGCCCTCGAGTTCGGCCACGTCCAACCGTGGGTAGTAGAGGGGCGACTCCTCGAGGTGGGCGAGCACGATCAGGCCGGTGGCCACGGAGTTGTTGTGGGTGACGTTGACGCTGCCGGCGGCGACGGCGGTGCCGTGCTCTAGCTCGACGTTCAGCCCCCCGGCAAAATCCTCCATGTCGAGGAGGCCCAGGGTGAACGGGTCTTTGACCTTGCCCCAGACGCCGACCACGGCTTTCTGGATGCGCGGGTCCTGGAAGACGACCTTGGCCTGTTCGGCTGTCACTTGGCCCTTGGGTGGGTTCTTCTCCCACTCGGGGAACGGGGCATTCGCGAAGAAGTCAGGAAGCTCCATGCGGAGCATTCTACAACGCCGCTCGGCTAGCCCGGGGACGTATCGTGTTCCAGCTCGTCCAGCACGTCGAAGGCGTAGCGCAGGTGGGGGATAACGATCGAGCCGCCGACGACAAGGGCGATGTGCATCGCTTCGACGATCTCCTGGCGGGTTGCGCCCTCGGCGGTGCAGCGGTCCAGGTGGTAGAAGATGCAGTCGTTGCAGCGAAGCACCATCGAGGCCACGAGTCCCATCAGCTCCTTGTGCTTGGCGGAGAGCGCGCCTCCCTGGTAGGCGTTGGCGTCGAGTGCGAAGAACCGGGCGAACTCCTTGAACCCGGACGAGAGGATCTTCTCGTTCATGTCGAGCCGGTAGCGGCGGGTCTCGGCGACCTTGTTTCGCATGGGCTGACCTTACCCCGGGGTATCTTGGGCGCCGATGAGCAAGGCGGTGGTGCTGCTGAGCGGCGGACTGGACTCCACGACGACTTTGGTGATCGCGCGGTCGGAGGGGTTTGAGTGCCACTGCCTGTCGGTGCTCTACGGCCAGCGGCACGAGGTGGAGTTGGAGGCGGCGCGCCGGGTGGCGCGCGCGCTTGGGGCGGCCGAGCACAAGGAGGCCGTGGTGGACCTGCGGCTGTTCGGCGGTTCGGCGCTGACGGCGGATATCGAGGTGCCGAAGGGGCGCGAGGTGGAGACGATGGCCTCGGCGATCCCGGTGACCTACGTTCCGGCGCGCAACACGGTGCTGCTCTCGATGGCGTTGGCCTGGGCCGAGGTGTTGGGCGCGTTCGACCTCTTCCTGGGTGTGAACGCGGTGGATTACAGCGGCTACCCGGACTGCCGGCCGGAGTTCGTGCGGGCGTTCGAGGATCTGGCCAACGTGGCCACGAAGGCGGGCGTCGAGGGGCGCCGGTTCCACGTGCATGCGCCGTTGATGGAGATGAGCAAGGCGGAGATCATCCAACGCGGGCTTGAACTTGGTGTGGATTACGGCCTGACGCATTCGTGTTACGACCCGGACCCGCAGGGGCGGGCGTGTGGGGCGTGCGATTCCTGCCGGTTGCGGGACGAGGCGTTCCGATCGCTCGGGCTGCGCGACCCGGCCCTGAAGCATCTTGACCATGGCTAAGCTGCGCGTCGCCGAACTGTTTACGAGCGTCCAGGGGGAGGGGATCTGGGTGGGCGTGCCCTCCACGTTCATCCGCCTGTCGGGCTGCAACCTGCGGTGCCGATGGTGCGACACGCCGTATGCGAGTTGGCGCCCCGAGGGGCCGATGGTGGAGGTGGACGAGCTGGTGGAGCAGGCGGGGCGTCGCGGCGTGCGGCACGTGGTGCTGACCGGCGGCGAACCGATGCTCTGCGACGCGGTGGAGGAGTTGGCCGCGGGTCTGAGCGCCGAGCAGCACCTGGTGACGGTCGAGACCTCGGGCACCATCTTCCGGGCGCTGCCGTGCGACCTGATGTCGATTAGCCCGAAGCTGAGCAACTCAACTCCGCCGGAGGACACGCCGGGCGACTGGGCTCGGCGGCACGAGTTGGTGCGGGGGAACCTGGAGCCGATGGCGCGGCTGATCGAGAGCTACCCGTGCCAGCTCAAGTTCGTGGTGAACCCGGAGGGCGACGCAGACGACCTGGGCGAGGTGGAGGCGCTTCTGGAGGAGTTGCCGCCGGTGCCGAAGGACCGGGTTCTGCTGATGGCCGAGGGGCGGGACCCGGAGACGTTGCACCGCCGCGAGCGGTCGTTGGTGGAGGTCTGCGTGCGTCACGGGTGGCGCCTTACGCCCCGGTTCCACATCGACCTCTTTGGCGACAAACGGGCCACCTGAGGCTAGGGGCGGGGCGGCGCATATGGTAGCAGGGCTCCACGTGCCAAAATAGGCGTATGTCCGGGCACAGTAAGTGGGCCAACATCAAGATCAGGAAGGGCAAGCAGGACGCGCTGCGCGGCAAGCTCTTCACCAAACTCGCGCGCGAGATCATCGTTGCCGCGAAGGCCGGCGGCGGCGACCCCGCAGGAAACCTTCGCCTTCGCATGGCGATCGACAAGGCGAAAGAGAACTCGCTTCCCAAGGAGAACATCGAGCGGGCGATCGCGCGCGGCGCCGGCGACGTCGAGGGCGAAACGTACGACGAACTCACCTACGAAGGGATGGCTCCGGGCGGCGTGGCGGTCGTCGTGGACGTTTACTCGGAGAACCGCAATCGGACCGTGGCGGAGTTGCGGCATGCCTTCGCCAAGTGCGGCGGCAACATGACCGAAAACGGTTCGGTGAGTTGGCAGTTCAAGACCTGCGGGCAGATCCTGGTCGGCAAGGACGCTGTGGACGAGGAGACGTTGACCCTGACGGCGCTCGACGGCGGCGCGGACGACGTGACCCTGGACGACGATCAGTTCGTCGTGACGACTCCGGTGGAGAACCTCCACTCGTGCAACGCCGCGCTGAACGCGGCCGGCATCCCAACGGCCGAGGCGAACCTGACGCGCATCGCGACCAACATGGTGGAGCCGACTCCGGAGGACATGCGCAAGGTCGTGCGCCTGCTGGACGCGCTAGAAGAGCTGGACGACGTCAAAGAGACTTACATCAACGCCGACATTCCGGAAGAGCTGTTCGAAGAGGAATAGGCACGCCGAGGTTGGCTTACGCTGAACACGACCCAACGCATTCCATGGGTTACCTTGACGCTCATCGCGATGAACATCGCCATGGCGTTCGGGTCGTTGTTCAATCCTGACCTGCCCTACATCGCCGGTTTTGACCCCAGGTCGCCCTCGCTGTTCGGGGCGTTCGCCAGTCTCTTTCTGCACCTCAACATCCTTCACCTGCTGGGGAACATGGTGTTCCTGGCCGCGGTTGGGCCGCTGGTGGAGGGCACGGGGGGGCCGCTCAAGTTCCTGGGCGTTTACCTGCTGGGTGGATTGGCCGGCGTCGGCGCGCACTGGACGATGTTCGCGGGGGTTCCCGAAGCGCAGCCGCTCGTCGGCGCGAGCGGGGCTTTGGCGGCGTGCGTGGGTTATTGCAGCGTGCGGTTCATGAGCGAGCGCGTGCCGCTGGCCCCCGGCGTCTCGGTCCGCGTAGGGGTCGTGGCGCTGATCTGGGTGGGATTGCAGTCGTTGGGGGCGTTCGTCCGAACCGGGCAGGACGGGGGTGGCACGGCTTACTGGGCGCACCTGGGCGGGTTCCTCGCCGGGTTGCTGCTAAGCTTGGTGTTCCGCGCGCCCAGGCAGGCGAGCCTGGCGAGCGGGCACAAGCTGCTCGACGAGATGAGCGAGCGAAGCCCGGCGGCGACGGTCGCTGCGGCGGACGCCCACCTGAACGGACACCCTGGCGACTCGAGGGCGCTGAAGGAGAAGGCCGAGGCGTTGCTGATGCTGAACGACTTGCCGCAGCTCCGCACGACTCTTGCCGAATGGCTGGAGGTTGCCGGGGCAGACGAGCGGCCGCGCGTGCTCTTGGAGCTTGCGCGAATCGGCGAGTTGGGTCGCTACGGCGCGACGCAACGCATGAACTGGGCCGACGAGGTGGCCGGGGATTCGCCGGAGGCGGCGCGGGCGCTCCTGGAGAGCGTGGTTCGGGACGGCGGCAGCGAATCGCGACGGCCGGACGCGATGCTGCAGTTGGCTACGATGTTGGGAGAGGATGAACCGGAGCGCGCACGGCTGCTGGAGCGGTTGGCGGCGGACTACCCGCTTCATCCGGCGTGCGAGTTGGCTCGGGCCAAGGGATTGGTGCGATGAAACAGTGGTGGCGTGGCATTAGGCCGAACATCCTTAGCGGCGTGGCGTATCTGCTGGCGAGGTTCATCGGCTTGACGGTGCGGCTTCGCACCGTGGGGTACGAAGCCGTCAAAGACCTGCCCGGCGGCCGAATATACGCCGGATGGCACGGAACGTCGCTGTTGCCGGCCAACTACTTCAAGGGGCAAGGGGTCTGGGCGCTGATCAGCCTGTCGCGCGATGGCGATATGCAGAACGCCATCTTCCGGCACTTTGGTTTCAAGACGATTCGGGGGAGCAGCGGTCGCGGAGGCGCGAGGGCTGCGGCCGAGTCGGTGCGCGTGCTGAAGAAGGGCGGCTATATGGCCTTCACGCCGGACGGGCCGCGCGGGCCGAGCGGCGTGGTGAAGGAGGGGGTCATCTTCATGGCGAAGCGCTCGGGCGCGTTCGTCGTGCCCATCGGCACCTCGGCCAGCATGCGGTGGCTGGCGCCGACTTGGGACCGCTACATCGTGCCGTTCCCGTTCTCGCGCGCGGTGATGGTGTTTGGCCGGCCCATATGGCTTAGCGTGGACGCGACCGACGAGGAGTCCGAGGCAGCGCGGCTTCGGTTGGAACAGGAGATCCACAGGGCGCAAGCCGAGGCAGACCGCCTGATGGGCCACGGACCGAACGCTCCCGAACCCGAGCCGGCCCGCGACCACGAGAAGGTCTAGGCGTAGACCCGTTCGAGCAGGCGACGCGCTTTGGCCTCGCTCTCGGCTGTGGTCATGATGAACAGCCCTTCCGGTCCGACCGCGTCGATCAGTGGTTCGACCTCGTCGTACTCGACGCCGATCGCCTGCACGCTCTTGCCCCCCGCCTTGATGCGGCGGTAGAGGTCGTACCAGCGCGGGCTGCCGCCGTTCTCGATTCCGGCCTGGGGCGTCCACTCGATGGCGTCGAGCGAATCGATGGCGAGCAGGTTGTCGAGGTGGACGAAGCACTGCGTGCCGTCCAGGTGGTACATGGAGTAGTCCAGCCACGCGCACTGCTTGGCCAGGGCCGGCGAGACGAACCGGGCGAACATGGCGGGCGAGAACATGGCCGAGGCGTCGCACTGCACCTTCGCCGTCTTGCCCGGGCCCCAGATGCAAAAGGCGGCGAAGGCGTTGCCGCCCCAGGGGTCGCGCACGCGCTCGAACAGCGCGTCGAACGCCTGGAAGTAGGCGCGGTTGATTTCGGCGACCCGCCGCTCGACAAACTCGGGGTTCTCCAGCATGTCCTCCATGAGCGTCTGCGGTCCGCGAAGCTGGGCGAGCGTATCGACGTTCTCAATTAGGTCGGGGATGCCCACCAGATAGCGCCCGTCGGCGGCCTTCAGGCCTTCGTCAATGAGCGCGAGATGCGCCTGGAACCAACGGTTCTGAGGGGCGAAGCGTAGCTCGGGGTGGGTATCCGGGTCCTCGATGCAGGGGCGGTACCAGACGGTGTCGGGCGCGAAGCCGGGTTCAGAGCCGATGAAGGCGCCCAGGCTGCCGGGGCCTATCTCGCTATCCAGGTAGGGAAAGGCCGCGCCGCCGTAGAAGGTGCGCGACATGCGGTACTCCGCGCTTCGCACACGCCAAAGCGGGTCGAGCCACCGCTGTTCGTCCGTGGCTGCGGGCTCGGGCTCGGGCAGGTCGGCCCAGGGCTCGTCCTTGGGAGCGGTGATGCAGAGTGCGAGGCCCTCGTGGCGCCACCACTGGGTCAGGCGTTGTCGCGCGAGATCCCAATCCTCTTTCCAGAAGGCGCCGCCAGGATGCATCATGGGCGCCATTTTGCCATACAGGGCGTTCGGGCGGGCGGGCTTGGCGCGAGGCCTCGTGGGTTGTGGCAAACTGCTCAAAAGGTGGTTGCTTTGGCGAGTGACGGTTCGTCTTCGGTTCGTTCGTTGGCGCTCGATGCGCTTCGCGGTTTGGCGATCTTCGGGATGATGTTGTCTGGGGACGTGCCACGCGGCGGGTTGCCGGCGTGGATGTACCACTACCAGTTGCCCCCGCCAGACCACAAGTACAACGCGGCGCTGACCGGGCTCACGTGGGTGGACCTGGTGTTCCCGTTCTTCCTCTTCAGCATGGGGGCGGCGATCCCGTTGGCGCTTGGAAGACGGCTTCGGGCGGGGGAGCCGGCGTGGCGGCTCGTGTTGAGCGCCTTCCAACGGTTGCTCATGCTCGGCGCTTTCGGCATCTACATCGAGCACGTGCGGCCGTGGAGCATCTCGGGCAGTCCGACGGTGGCGACCTGGCTCACCGCGTTGCTTGCGGGCGCGTTGGCGGTGATGGCGCTTGCGCGGATACCGAGCAAGTGGCCCGTGTGGGCGTGCTGGGCGGTCCACCTGGCCGGCTGGGCGGGCGCCGTGGGGTTGTTGGCCGCGTTGCGGTTCATGGGCGGCCCGGGCTTCAGCAAGGACCGGAGCGACGCGATCATCATGATCCTGGCGACGGCGGGCGCGGCGGGCATGCTGGTGTGGCTGGCGACGGCCCGCTCGTTGCTGGGCCGGCTGGGTGTGGCGGCGGCGGTGTTGCTTTTCTGGCTCTCGTCGACGGTGGACGGGTCGTGGGCCAAGCAGGCGATGGACTTCGACACGGGGTTCGGCTGGTTCACGCAGCAGAGTTTCCTTCTCTACCTGCTGGTCGTGATCCCCGGGACGATCATCGGCGACATTCTGGCCGAGCAAAGGCCGAGCGGCGAGGCCGACACGGTCGGCGCGCGCCATGGGTGGTTTGCGTTGGCGGCCTTTTCGACGATCCCAGCGACGTTGGTGGTGCTGTTCTCGCGCCAGCTCCCATGGCTGTGGGTCGTGCCTTTCGTCGTTGCCGCCCTCCTGTTGGTTCCAAAGGGCGATGATGCCAGGGACAACACGGTTCGCAAGGTGCTCCATTGGGGCATGGCCTTGCTGTTGTTGGGATTAGTCGCCGAACCATTCCAATCTGGGATCAAGAAGGACCCGCCGACGATAAGCTACATGCTGACCGCATCGGGCTTAGCGGCCGCGGCGTTGGCGTCTTTCATGTCGTTGGAACGGTTGTGGCCGAGGAGTCGGGCGATGCGCTTTGGTGCGACGACGGGGCGGAACCCGATGGTGGCCTACGTCGCGATGGGCAACGTGGTACCCCCGATTTGGGTGATGTCGGTGGGGCCCTGGCTGGAGGGGATGACGCCAGGGCCGTACCTGGGCTTGGGGCGGGCGCTGTTCGCTACGTTTCTTCTAGGCGTCTTCGTGTCGATTTGTACGCGGTATCGAATCCAGATGCGGGCCTGAACAGTTTGCGGCGTTTGCGCAAACATTCCTGACCCAGAGGCGATTTCCTGGCGTATATTACGGGATGATGGTATGTGGGCTGACATGACGTCAGCATTGAGTTCGCGAACCGATGACATTCCAAAGCGTCGGCGGAAGGGCAGAACGGACGCGATGTCCCGAACGTTGGCGACTTGGGGAGGAAAACGAGATGACAGTCAAAGCATTGCATGTGCTGAGCGCGCTCGCCGCGTTTGCCGTGGCGGCGATGGCTCAGGCAAGCCCGTTCTTCTTCCCGCCCGAGGCGAACCTGCCAGGGTGGGTAACTCCGTTCCCGTATCAGCGCAACATCGACTTCACGTTCGACGACCCGCTGAATGTGTTGGCGCCCCACTATGAGGGGACGCTGGACGACCAGTTGAAGTGCAGCGACGAGATGCTGTGGGAGGGCCACCTGTGGTCGCTCCGCTGGGGGGACAACTTCCAGCACGGCGCGATCGGCGCGTACTACGACGGCAATCCGGACGATGCGGACCTGAACCTTCGGTGGCGGTTCGACAACGTTAGGGAGCCACGGCCGATCAAGCACATCTACATCGAGATGATCTACAAGTGGAACGACGCCCAGGCGGTCCCGGTATGGGAATCCGAGGTAGGCCAGGCGGTCAACACCTACTGGGATATCACACAGCCGGACTTTGTTGAGCCGGGTTGGTCCCTGTGGCGAGGCGCGTATGAGATCGTGCCGAACCCGCAGTGGGAGGTGTTTGGGATCAACATCCACCTCAATAACCCGGGCAGTTCGTTCTGGATCGACCGGTTGCATGTGGCCACCGAGTGCGTCCCAGAGCCCGCTTCGTTGGCGGTCCTCTCGGTCGCGCTGGGCGGTCTGCTGTTCCGGCGGCGCCGGCAGTAGGACCCGCGAGTTCAAGCGTGAGGAGGGCGGCCGTTCGGGCCGCCCTTCTTGCGTTTCGCGTGGCCGGCTTTGGGACGCAATGCTGTATATTAGTAGGTGGTGATAAGACGGTCGACATGAGGTCGGCCAGTTGAGTTCGCGAACTGGTGGAATCCAAAGCGTCGGTGCTGTCATGTTGGAAAGGAGTCGAAGGACATCGCCGCACTGGCGACTTGGGGAGGAAATGAGAATGGCAGCGAGAGCATTGCGTGTCCTGAGCGCGTTGGCCGGCCTAGCCGTGGCGGCGTTGGCTCAGGCAAGCCCGTTCTTCTTCCCGCCCGAGCAGAACCTACCGGGCTGGCAGACGGCATTCCCCTATCAGCGCAACATCGACTTCACATTCGATGACCCGCTGAACGTCTTGGCGCCCCACTACGAGGGGACGCTGGACCCGGACCTGAAGTACAGCGACGAGATGATGTGGGAGGGCCATCTTTGGAACCTACGCTGGGGAGAGGACTTCGTCAACGGCGCCATCGGCGCCTACTATGACGGCAATGAAGCGGACAAGACGCTGAACCTTCGGTGGCGTTTCGACAACGTCCCGGAGCCAAGGCCGCTCAAACACATCTACATCGAGATGGTCTACAAGTACACAGGAAACCCGGCCGGCGGCCCGTTCGTCGAGGCGCCGGACCACGAGGTGACGAACCCACTCTTCGAGGTGAGTCAACCTGGCTTCCTGGAGGACAGTTGGTACCTGTGGCGTGCCGAGTACGACATCTTCCCGAACCCGCAGTGGGAGGTTCTAGGGATCAACATCCAGCTTCAGAACCCGGGCGATGCGTACTGGATCGACCGGCTTCACGTCGCCACCGAGTGCGTGCCAGAGCCGACCTCCCTGGCGGCGATGGCTTTTGCGATCGGAATGAGCGGAGTGTTCTTCCGGCGACGCCGATAGGAGCATGTCGTCAGCTCCATGAGGGGAGGGGCGGTTGAGAGGGCCGCCCCTCCTAACCATGTCGGCCAGCCGTGCCCCCGGTTTCGGGGGGTCTGCGAACATCGCCGTGAAAACCTCGTCTGATGAAATGGGCCAAGCGAACGGGGCTTTCTGCGGCGATACGGTTTTGGACCAGTTGCAGGGGAACCCGGCGCGATGGCCGATCGGCGTCGGGAAGGGGCGGTTCGCCTATCCCCCGTCCCTTCCTCGCCCGCGCAAGACGGCCCGTCAGGGCCGTCTGGTTTTTTGGGGCCAGCTAACGGCGGCGCCGATAAGGCACAGGCCGGTGAGGGCGAGCGGGGCGAGCGCGGGGGCGTCGGGCCGGCGGACACGAAGGGTTCGGGGACAGGCGTGGTTCTGGCTGAGGTTTGCGCGTCGGCGGTCACGGGGGCCTGGCCGGTGAGCAACTCGACGAACCAATCCGGGTTGCGCTTGACGTGGTAATGGAAGCCGAGCAGCCCGCCGAGCGAGCAGACCAGGAAGAGCCCGATGGCCGCGCGTTGCGCCGCCAATGGCCGGAGCAGGGCGATCAGGGCGGCGGCGAGACCGATGCCGGCGGCGACCGTCGGGAACCACCCAATCCAGGAGCCCTCCATCGCGCGGTGTAGGCAGCGAAGCTCGAGGGCCATGCCGAGAAAGGCCAGTGCGAGCAGCCCCTTGACGGCGGTTACACGATTCACAGGCGCGATGATACTCGGCGGCGAGCGCTACTTCTCGTCGTCGTCCTGGATGCTGCTCTCGAACAGCTTCCGCAGGCGCTCGCGCTCCTCGCGTTGTTTCTCCCGGGTGCGCACGTCGTCGACGAATCGGTTGAATTCCTGACGCTTGCGGTTGGACTCCCGGCGCTTGGGAGCGGTGCGCCCGTAGGGGAGGAACGGCAGCCGGTTGTCGCCGTAGAGCCAGGCCGCGGCAAGCGGAAGCAGAGCGAACACGCCGGCGATCGGGGCGCCCGTTCCGTAGCCGAACAACACCAGGAGCGCCGTCAGAACGGCCAGCCACTTGGCTTTGATCGGCAGCACGAACAGGAAGAGCACCTGCTGGTCCCTCGCTCGGATTCCCCAGAGCACGGTGAGCGCAGCCACCGGAAGCCAGGCTCCGGCCAACGAGATGCGGACCCCAAAAGCGACGCCGCACAGGAGCATCGCCAGGGCGCCGATCAGCGTGAACGCGGCGAAGGCCAGAAGGTAGCGGCCGGCGCCCAACTCGGGTTCGAGCAACTGGCCGTTCATGAAAAGCCACCAGCAGAGCAGGAAGAACCAGATGAGACCGCCGCCATCCCCGGCGCTGGCCAACGGGTAGGTCAGCAGCGTCCACGGTTGCGCCAAGGTTGCCTCGGGCACGAACGCCAGGAGCGCCGTCAACGTCGCGGAAAGCCCAAGCCACGCCGCCACAAAGGCGACGGAGAGCGCGACGATGATGCCCACCGTCGCCCGTGGCGCGCCCGACCCCGTCGCGAAACCGCCCAGACCTTTCATGGTTACCTCCTCATTATGTCGGCAGGTTCGGCACGGCAGTGGACAACGGTTTCGCCGCGGGGGCAGCGAACGGCGCAGGCGGTGAAGTAACATCGATTACGCTCCAGGGCCTGCGGGCTCGGCCTGCAGTGGTGGGTACAAACCATGAAGTATTGGGTGATCTGGTCTGACGGGCAGAAGTTCGGGCCTGCCGACGTCGATACGCTGAACCAGTGGATCGCGGAGGGACGGGTGGACGCGAACACCGAGCTAGAGGACGCCGACACGGGCACGCGGCTTTCCGCGAGCAGCTTGGCGGGGCTGGTGTTTCCGGCAAAGGCTACGCCGCAGGCGGCCCAACCGGGACCTGCGTCGGTGGAAACGCCGACGCAGGCGGCGACCCCATACGGCACAGCCGGCCCGATTGGCCAGGCGCCGATTACCGAGAGCCCCTATCCCAGGGCATCCTACAACCCGATGATCGTGCCGGCCGAGCTGACCGGCAAGTTCAACTTCGGCGCCTTTGCCTTGACCTGGATATGGGGACTGAACCACAAGGCGTACATCACGCTGGTGGCGTTGGGCTTGGGCCTCTTGAGCATGGTCCCGACCGTGGGTTGCTTGGCGTCGGTTGCCAGCCTTGCATTGTCCATCTGGTTCGGCCTGAAGGGGAACGAGTGGGCGTGGCAGAGCGGCCGGTTCGCGACCCCCGAGGAGTGCATCTCCTGTCAGCGGGTCTGGATGTGGTGGGGCATCGCCGTTTTCGCGTTGTCCATCGTGGTTGGCTTGCTCGCCGCTATGGCGGGCGTGGCGGCGGTGATGACCGGCATGGCCGGCGGCATGCCGCAGTAGGCGTCTCGCGAAGGAGGAACGAGCCGGCCGGGGGCGCCTTCCCCCGGCCGGCTCGTCGCCCTAGATGGCGCTGGCAGCCGCCGAAGTCTTGTCAGGGCGTACCCGGCGTTATAGTGTCAGCCAACCGCCCTTGATGAGCGCTTTGCGGTATTCGTCGCCGGACATCGAGCATTCCACCAGTTCTCGGAACTGATGTTGCGTGATGTGCAATTGGTGCGCCATCTTCCCTTGCAGGTACGAGTCGATCCCGCCATGCGAGCCCCGGCTGATCTTCGTCGCCACCAGTGTCTCCGGATAGCTCAGGCCCCAGTGGTCTTTCCTGTCCGTCTCCCTGAAGCCCTT
Organism: uncultured Fimbriimonadaceae bacterium; assembly: GCA_964539295.1. Taxonomy (GTDB): domain Bacteria; phylum Armatimonadota; class Fimbriimonadia; order Fimbriimonadales; family Fimbriimonadaceae; genus CAZIIS01. The sequence continues at coordinate 40,216 of CAZIIS010000014.1, forward strand.
GCTCAGCAGGGCTCGCTTGACGTCGCTTGGCGACAAAGGCTAGTTGCCCCCGAACCATGCCCGAAGGCAAAGCACATCCTGCAGCGTCCTCGGGCCCAGGGGTCCGACGAGCAACTTCGCGCGATCGAAAGCCTCCTGGGCTTCCACCTGCCAGTCGGCCAAGGCGGCAGAAAAGGTGCTCCCGCTTCCCACGAGCGACGGGACCTCGGTAACGACCGAGTAGATGACCTCGTTTCCGTCCGACCATAGAAAAACCCCAGCCTGGAGGGTCAGCGAACTGCGGCACAGCGCCACCGCGCCAATCCATTGGCCAAGTCCCGTATCCCCGGTTGGGCTGAACTGGATGACGTAGTCGGTCGCTCCTTCGAACGGGCGCGGCATATCGTCGCAAGCCGTGCGTGAGGAGCCTTGGGACGACCATCGGGTCGCAGGTTCATTCAAGACAGGGGCTGCCATAGCTCTCTCGCTTTGTCCTTGATGCAGGCTTCGAACACGTGAGTCTCGATGTCCTTGACTTGCTGCAGGCGGCCGACAACGTCCCCGAGCGGGCTGGCCGCGTCATGCAGAACATCCACGGCCAGCACGATTTCTGGGTTCGGGTCGCACTTCGATGCTGCTACCAACCTGGCCCTATAGGGTCCGTCAACCAGATCGGACAGGTCGACCCATACGTCATGGACAAACGCCTTGAAATGGGACAGGCGATCATCGTTCAGACGAAACGACGTCTCGATCAGGTCGGAAACCCGGCAGTCGGGTGGCTTGACGGAGATGTGGTTCTCGACAAGAACGCTGACGCGGAGCGCCACCAAATCGCCGAAGCAACGCTCGAGTTCGCCGACCCACCAAGAGATCGCGTTGAAAAAGGGTTCGCGACCGACGTACGGTCCATGGGAGACAACCCGGAGCCCCTGCGGCTCGACGAACACGTTCAACTTGCGGTCCGATGAAACAGCCAGGAAACCCAATTCCACGGGCTGATCGTGCGCCCCGCGTTCCCCGATGGCCGGGTCCGAAGGGAGCATCTCGGGAAGCGGATACAAACGCCCATAATCCGCTTGTGCTTTCCCACGAACCGTGTCGGTGAAAGCCGTCAACTGCTCCTTCTGCCAGTCCAGAACGACCTGACAGACAACGGTGGAGATCGGCGGATTGAGGTACCGCCGGCGTTCGAGCTTCGCCTTTACCATTTCGCTGCCATGCGCGTAGCCGCCGCTGTTCAACACGCCTGCCTCCACGTTACCACCGTTCGGTCTCCCTTCGGCACGGGTTCCAGTGTATTGGCAGGGGCTTCTTCGCCGTCGACTCTATTATAGGGACGTTCCACGGCGTTCGGGATAGACGGCTCTCGGCGACGGCGTCCGCCAAGGACTCACGAAGAGAGACGGCGGGAATCGGAGTGGCGCCCTCGGAGGGAATCGAACCCCCGACGCCCTCCTTAGGACGGAGGC
>CAZIIS010000015.1:0-40815 GCA_964539295.1 uncultured Fimbriimonadaceae bacterium
TTGCGCCTTGTCCTTCGGACCGGGGTGCAAAAGACATCACCCCGGCCACCCAACCTTTGGGCGTGTCATCCCGAACCGAAGGCGAGGGATGGCACCCGAGGGTTGAGAGGAGCGCCGCCCTGCCCCGGCTCGCGAAGGCCGTCTGGGGTCGCGGACCAGCCGCCGGCGATCTCGCGAAGCGCCCCTACATCGGTCGGCCGGCCTGGCCAGGTTCGGGTTCGAAGAGCCGGAACTCGACCTCAGGCACGGCGGCGGCGAGTTCCTCGGCCAGCGACTGGGCGCCCGGTTGCTCGGTGGCGTAGTGGCCGGCGGCGAGGACCGTCAGGCCGGCCTCGGACGCCTCGAGCCCCACGTGCTGCGGAACCTCGCCGGTAACGAGCGCCTGCGCGCCGGCGGCGAGCGCCTCCCGCCACAGGTCGGCGCCGGATCCCCCCGCCACCGCCACGCGCCGGATGGAGGAGCCGGGGTGCTCGGACCAGGTCAGGCAACGGGTGGCGAGTTCGCGCTCCACCCGGGCGTGCAGCGCCTTGGGCGAGAGCGGCCCGTCCAGTTCGCCGACGCGGCCGATGGCGCAGCCGGGCGACTCGACCACCAGGAAATCGAACGCGGGCGCCTCGTAGGGGTGGGCGGCCAGCAACGCGCGATGCACCTCGGCCTTGAGGGAGGTGGGCAGCGCCATCTCCACGCGCACCTCCTCGACGTTCACGACCACGCCCGGCTCGCCGACGGCCGGTTGCGACCCCTCGCGGCCCCGGAACGTGCCAGACCCTGGCGACAGGAAAGCGCAGCGTTCGTACAGCCCGATGCAACCCGCGCCGGCGCGCGCGAGCGCGTCCACCAGTTTTTCCACCGACTCCTTGGGGACGAAGGTGACCAGCTTCAGGCTGGGGACCGGCGCGGCCTGGCCGAACGGACGTACGGAGCGAAGGCCGATCCGTTCGGCGAGCGTGTCGCTCACGCCGCCCACGGCGCAGTCCCAGTTGGTGTGCGCCGCGATGTGCGCCACGCCGCCGCGCAGCAGCTCGCCGACCACGGCCCCCTTCCCCATGTCGGTGCGCACCGACGGCAGCGGGTGAAAGATGAGCGGGTGGTGGGTGACCAGAAGCCCGGCGCCGTCGGCCGTGGCGGTCTGGGCCGCGGCGAGCGACGGGTCGAGGCTCACGATGGCCAGGCAGACCTCGTCGTCGGGAGATCCCAGTTGCAGCCCCACCGGGTCGTTGGGCGCCGCATACTGCTGGGGAGCGAGCGCCTCGATGGCGTCAAGCACGTTCTGGACGGTGGCCATTCCTGTAGGTTACAACGGCTTGGACCGGTTGTGAAAAGGCAGGGCAGCCGAAAAACGCGGAGGAGAGCCCCCAAAATGGTTGGAGGCGGGGGTTACCCCGCCTCGCTGAGCTCACAGTTCGTTGACCGCGTATGATTGCTTTGATGTAGAAAGTTATTCTTACAAAAATCGGCCAACTTCCGCATTGCCTTTTCCGAGGTTTCGTCTAGCTTCGTGGCGCTGGTCATACACAGCTCCAGAAGCGAAAACGCCTCCTCCTCTGTGAGCTCCAACCGAGTGGAACTGAATTCCACAGTCATGAGCTCTCACCTCCTGATGAGGTCTTTCAAGTATACGACGAAGCAGAAGGGCAAACTGTTCCGGCCCATGACGGATTTCACGCAACTTCGTGAAAGCAGGTAGTCGGACCTGCCGGCACTAAACGCGGGCCGCCCGTCGGCCAAAGGTATCATCGGTTCAATGCCCCAGCCTGAATACCTGCAGTTCGGCGGCATGGCGGTCCCCGAAGGCGTGATGATGCGTTCGCCGCACCACTACTCGGTGGCGTGCCGCGCGCCCAACGGCAAGATCGTCGTGATGACCGAACCTCTGGCGAAGACCTGGATCGGTCGGCAGAAATGGTTGAAGAAGCCGTTTCTACGAGGCACGTTGGCCCTGCTCGACACGATGGCGCTCGGCATGAAGGCGATGGGGTGGGCGTCGAACGTGCAACTCGACGAGAAGCACGCCGCGCCCAGCGATGAGCCGCAGCCCAAGCGCCAGTCGAAGGCGATGGAGAACTTCGAGATCGCCTGCGCGCTCGTGGTGTCGCTGGCGATCGGCTTCCTCATCTTCGACGTGCTTCCGGAGGCCGCCTCGCAGGCGCTTTTCCACAACCCGATGGACAAGCTGGGCACAGGCGCCAACTACGTGGCCGAGGTGATCAAGGTGTTCTTGTTCATCGGCTACCTGTGCCTCATCCGGCGCCTGCCGGCGATCCTGGACGTTTTCCGCTACCACGGCGCCGAGCACAAGTCGATCAACGCGATCGAGGCCGGGCAGGAACTTTCGGTGGAAAGCTGCACCCGGCAGAGCCGACTCCACCCGCGCTGCGGAACCAACTTCGCCATCGTCGTGCTCATCGTGGCGTTCCTGCTGTTCCCGCTCATCCCAAGGAACCTTTTTGCGATGCAGATGGGACCGCTGGTGGTGCTGGTCCGGCTGGCGGTGAAGCTGGCGCTCCTGCCTTTCGTGGCCGGCATCAGCTACGAGGTGATCCGCCTTGCCGGCAGGTTCCGCAACCAGACCTGGGTGAACGTCCTGCTCAAGCCCGGCCTGATGACGCAGTACATCACGACCGCCGAGCCGAACCAGGAGCAGATCGAGGTCGGCATCGCGTCGCTGCGGGCGGCGATGAAGGCCGAGGAGACCGGCGAACTGACCAACACCGACGACTACAAGCCCGACCTTCAGGCCGAGCCGGAAGCCGTCGCGTCCGAGTAGGGCGGCGAAACCGCCGCCCTAGTTGCCGTGCAGCACCCACGTGACCCAGATGATCACGTAGGCGGCGGAGCCCACCAGGCAGGCGTCACGCACGAACCGCCGGTTCACCTTCGCGTAATTCGCCATCACGATCCAGGCCAGCGCCAGGGTCGCGCCCTTCACCAGGCCAAAGAGTAGCTCGCTGCGCTCAATAAGCGGCCGCATCAGCGGATTGAGCTCGGTGATCAGCCCATGCGCGTGCAGAATGGACGTGAACAGCAGGTCCACCAGACCGATCACGAGCAGCAAAGGCAGGGCCTTCGTAGGGAACGCGGCGCGCATACACCGATGAGGGTGCAAGAGACGTGCCGTTGGGGGCGTTTCCCGAGAGAGTTCGCACGAATCGGTCAAGCACGGCCCGGACCTCGGCGGTGGGAGCGACGGTGTGGTTCACGATTAGGCTCACCACCAGGTGGCGCCCGTCGGCGGTGGTCAGATAGCCGGAGAGCGCGGTCACGTTGTCCAGGGTGCCCGTCTTGCCAAAAAAGGTGAGGCCCCGCAACCGCCCGTTGAGCGTGCCCGCGGTCGGCGAAGCCAGCGAGCGGCGGAACGCGGTCGCATAGGGGCGGCCCTGCACCCACAGCAAGAGCTTGGTGATCGCGCGCGTCGTGACGAGCCCGTGGCGGCTCATACCGCTCCCGTCGTAGGGGTTGACTTCGGATTCGCGCAGCCCCACGGTCTTGGTCAGGAAAAGGCGCAGCCGATCGGTGGCCACGGAGTAGGGGTCGGGGCCGAGCGGCCGTTCCTTGCCGGCCGCCATCAGCAGTAGGCGCTCGGCGTAGCCGTTGTCGCTCTGTTGCAGGCAGTACCGGGCCAGGTCGGTCAGCGGAGGGCCGATGATGTTCAGATCGGGCGCACGCACGGGCAGGTCGCCCGTCTCCGGGACGAAACGACCGCCCATCACCGCCGCGGCGGCGCGCTCGAGCTCGGGCTGCGCCAGCGTGTCAAGCAGGGTGCGTTCCTCGGGCAGCTCCCCGCTCACCGTCACGGTCCGACGGGCTATGTCGTACTCCACCCGCGGCTTGCCGAAGGTCACCCCTCGGCGGACCCGCACGCCGATCTCCGGCTGCAACCGCTCCACCTTCCCGTCCTTGGCCCACACCTCGAAGCCGCCGCGGTCGTACGAGAAGGCGGTGACGCGTGCGGCGTAGCGTTCGGTGAGGTCGTCGAACTGCCAGGTGGGGGGCACTTGGGGCTCGAAGGCGAGCTTCACTCGGATCGGCGTGTCCGGGTGGATGCTCAGCTTCCGACGCACCTGCACCAGGTTGTCGTAAGTCAGGGTCGGGTCGCCCGGGGCGTCCACGACCACGCGGTCCGGGTAGTTCCAAAACCGCGTCACGGGACGAAAATCGGTCCCCAGCGCCTCGAAGGCGTAGGCGTTCGTCAGGAGCTTCTGGTTGCTGGCGGGAACCAACCGGAGGTCGGCGTTGCGCTCGTAGAGCACCTGCCCGCTCTCCGCCGCGACGCACACCCCGACGACCGCCTGGCTGAGCACCGGGTCCTCCAGTACCGCGTCAAGTTGGGCGTGCTGGTCGACAAGCGCGAGGGCCAAGGCAAACATACCTTTTTGTTCTACCTGGCGCTCGGTTCGTCCTTCCCGCTAGGCTTCGTCCTCGAAAACCGGCTCCGTCATGTGCTCGACCGAGCCGTCCTCCACGTCGCGGATGATCGACGCGATGAACTCCTTGAGGAGCGGCTCTATCTCGACCGCCTCGGCGTTCCTCAGCTTGGTGAGGATGGAGCCCTTGCGCGCCGGCATCCACTCCGCCAGGTGGAAGACCGCATGGACCGCGCTTCGGCGCCCGACCCGGCTTGGGGCCCGAAGGCATTCGAGCAACGTGTCGGCCGCCGTCTCGGAGCAGATGTGGCCGCCAAGCACAACGCCGGCCTTGTAGATGGTTCGTGCGTAGTCGTCCGTCGCGTCCCAGATCAACGCCTTGATTGCGTCGATGATCTGCTGCTGCTGCTCGGCGGTCGGGCAGAAGCCGGGAAGGTCTTCGAACATATCCAGCACGCACCACTGGGCGATGCGGCGGTTTGGATGGCGGTTGTCGGCCAGGATCTGGATGAGCGCCTGGGTGCAGAGCCGGCTAGAGGCGTGCGTTTCGATGAGGATGCGCGCGTCGTTCGCCACGTCACGGTCGCGGCAGTAGAGCAGCTTGACCAACTCCCTGGGCGGCAGGTCGTGGATGCGGCCGGTGAACCGGCCCGTCTGGCCGAGCGTCTCGGCGATGGCGAATTGCCGGCGGAAGAGCGGCTCGGCGCCCTCGCGGAGCGCCTTCAGCATCTCCTCCTCCGTCTTGCCCTTGGCCTCGTTCCACAGCTTCTCGTTGCGGCCGAAGATGCCCATCGGGGTGCGGGCGACCGCCACCTCGAACGTCTCGCCGTACGCCTCGAACTGCGCGTGGCCATGCCAATCGTGCGCAAGCACGTGGTACTCCCCGCTGATCGACCTCGGCGGCCACTGGAACGGCACCCGATGCGACGGCTTGATCGGCGTCGTGTCTCCGCCGGCAGCCTGGACCGCCTGGTCGATGAACCGCTCCAACTCGTCTACGATCGCCTGCGATGAGTCCTCTATCCGTTCCTGCGCCATGTCTACGCCCTGGGGCGGGCCCGCCCGCCCCCGTTTGCGGCCCTAGCGGTCCCCCACTACCTGCCGCTTCTCGTAACGCTCGATCCGGTCCGCCATGTCCGTCAGGTGCATCCGGGTCATCGAATCCAGTCTAGCACCCTGCTTGAGGGCCGCCTGGAACCGGGCGTGCAGCCGCTTGAGCGACTGGGAGGCGATGGACCGCACGTCCTCGTTCAGACCACCGCTCGGGGCCGAGGCCTGCACGATAAGCCCTTCGAGCATGAACCGCTGCAGGTCGCGCCGAAGTTCCGTCACCGGGACGCCTTGCCCAACCTCTTTGTACACCGCCGACAGAAGCATCCCGTAGTGTTCGAGCAGCGTGTACCGCTCGGCCTGGCCGCGGGTCTTCAGTTCGTTCTCGGCGATCTGGTCGGTGGTCTTGGCTGCCATGAGCGAGGCCAAGAGGGCGGTTTGCTGGCTGCCGATGAGGCGGCGCAACGGGGCGATCCACCGCGAGGAGATGTCGGAATCGTCGTCGGAGTCCTGGCTCAAGCTCACAAGCACGTCGTCCGGAAGGTCCACCGAGTTCACGGATAGGCACTCGCGGACGATGAGCGAGGCGGCCTGCCGCTGGAGCTTGGCTTCCACCGGCCTGAGCGTGGGCATCTCGCCCAGGTCGAGCCTGTGGTTGCGGCGGTACTCGACGCCGCCGACGTACCGCACCGCGTCGCGCGCCTGGGTGAAGCCGCGAACCAGCGTGTTCAGCACGATGCGGTTTCGGAGCGCGTAGCTCTGCCCCGGCTTCGTCATCGAGCGGATGGCGTAGCCGCGAAGCTTGCGCAGGCCCTGCATCTCCTTGGCCGCGAAGTTGACCGAGTCCTTGGCGCCGTCGAAGCGCACCGCGAGCGGGTTGACGCCGTCGGCGTCCTCGTCGGTCAGGTAAAGGTGGCCCGGTTTGCCGCTCTCGCGGGCGATCAGGTCGAGTTGGTACTTTTCGCCCTCCGGCGAGCCGGCGACGACGTCGCCGTACCCGTAGCGGATGGCCCACTTGTCGTACGGCCCCACGCAGGGGTTGAAGAAGACGCCGTGCCCGCGCAGCACCGCCATCACGTTCACCGGGTTGTAGTCCATCACGCTGGCGGTCAAACCGACCTTGTTGACGAGGGCGTCGTCCAGGAGCTGCTCGGTCGTGAGGTTGGTCGAAGCGGCAAAATTGTGTCGGAGACCGAAGCAATGTCCCACCTCGTGCGCCACCAGGTCGGCGACGGCTGCCTTCATGTAGGTCTCTTCATCGACCTTGCCGGCCGTGCTCTTCAGCATCGCCAGCCCCATGGCGGCCCGCTCGCCGAACTCGCGGGCATATTCGGCCTCAACCAGGCGCCAGCCGAGCGCGCCGGCCTTGGCCCGAAGCTGCTCTCGGTCGGCGCGCGCCGGATCGAGCAGCCGCTCGAAAGCGGCGAAGGTCTGGCGGTCGTCTCCGCCGCGAAGCAGCGCCTTGAACGCCAGGTCCTGCGGGCGGGCCTGCGCGCTCTTCACAAGCGTCTTGTACTCGTTCAGAAGCGACGCCGGGTAGTTGGCGTCCACCGTCACCGCAGCGTTGTAGATCTCACCGGTCAGCGGGTCGGGGCGAAGGAGCGCGATGGCGTAGGCCGAGCCCTCGCTCATCGCCCAGCGAACCAGGTTGTGTCGTCCGTCGGCGTGGTCCCAATCCGGGTCGTCCTTCGGCGCGTCCTTGACGACGACCGCGTTGCGGTAGCCGATCCCCTCGAACGCGGCGTTCCAAAAGAGGATGCCCTTCCTCACGGACTCGCGGTACTTTTCGGGAACCGAATTATCAACATACCAAACAATCGGCTCCACCGGCTCCGACATCGGCGCCCGGGGGTCCTTCTTCTTCAGGTTGAAGCGGGCGATCCAACGCTGCTTTCGGTCCACCTCGTAGAACCGGCCAACGCTGAAGTCGCTCGTGCTGAAGAAGCCGACGCGCGAGTCGGCCAACCTCGGCATGTAGCCGGTGGGCTTGCGATACCAAAGGTTGTAGGTCACCTCAAGCGGCGCGCTGCGGCTGTCCTCAAGCTGGTTTGGCGAGGCCAAACCGAGGGCGGCCAGCAGATCGCTCAACGGCGACGACGCGCCCTTGGCGGACTCAAAGAACAGCTTCACCCGTACGACGGTGTTGTCGCCGTAGCTCTTGACCTTGGCGTAGGTGGTCTTGTCGCGGTCGAGGCTGTAGGAGCCGCCCGCGGCGGCGTTGACCATGTCCTGAAGCTGGAACAGCGAGCCGTTAAGCAGGCCGGTCACGTTCAGCAACAAGAGGCGCCTCTCCGGGTGCTTCTGTTCGATGTTGAAGTCCGCGAGGACCGCCTCGGGGAAGCTACGAGCGCTGGCGATGGCCAGGGGATCGGACTTGTCCCAGCGGTAACGCACGTTGGGCCGCACGAGCCAGATGGAATCGTCGTGCCGCTCGAATCGAAAGACGTACACCCCGCCGTCGCCGATCGGGTCGCCCGCCTGCGCCCCCATGGGCGCGAAGCCGGTCGCGAGCGTGGGCTGGATGTTGAACAGCTTGCCCAGCTTGTCCTCGGGCAGTTCGAGGAGGATGTCCTTCTTCCGCACGTAGAAGGTGAACGGTCCCTCGACCTTGGTCAGCTCCTTGACCGCCTTCTCGTACTTCTCGACGTCGGGGTCCTTCTTGGGCTCCTCCGCCTTCTTCTGCTCGGTCTTGGCGGGATCGGGCTTCTTCTCCTGGTAGAGCGTGGCGGCAGATGGTAGGGCCAGCAAAAGCGCCAGGCCGACAAACGTCAGGTAACGCAGTTTCATCGGTAGTGGATTCCTCATGCAGGGACGCGAATGCTGCGGTTTTACACTATGCCGTAGCCGCGGCACGGGGCCCCAAACGACGGTCGCTCCCTCCCCCTGGATGCTCGGTCGAGCCGGCTACTTGCTTGAGGCCTCGTCGCCCGCGTCGTTCGCTTCGTCGAGCGATTTCTGGATGCTCTTCTTGCCCTCGTCGACGCCCTTCTGGAACTCCCCGAGGCCGCGCCCCAACCCCCTCATCAACTGCGGGATCTTGGCCCCGCCGAAGAAGAGCAGCACGAGCAAGAGGATGATGATAAGTTCCTGACCGCCGATGCCGAACATGGATATTGGGTACCTCGAGAACCGGCCTATTATACGCCTGGACCCGGCTCCTAGTCGCCCAGCGCGTCTTTGGGGTCGAACCCAAACTCCTCCGCATCGTGCCGGCCGTCGTACTTGCCGTTGCCCCCGACCTCGACCGTCAGCCAAGGCCGCGACTTCCCGAACAACTTGGGCGCGTCGCTCTCGGGCCTCTCCTTGTAGGGTTCGGAGAGGTTGCGTCCCTGCCGGTCGACCTCGAACAGCAGCACGGTGACCATCGGGTTCTTGACGTCGGCCACCTTCTTCCCGGAAAGCTCGGCGTTGAACGCCATGCCGGTGCGCCGATTCCCGTCCGCGCGGCACGACCAGTCGCCCTCGGGGGAGGTCGGGCCGAAGAACCCCTCCATGTGGGCCTTCTTCAGCGCGGCCATGTTCTTGGCGTAGATGCGGGCGTAGTAAGGGCGCGCGTCGTCCTGCCACGTGGCGGAATCCGGCAGCTTCCCTCCGTGCTCCATTGAGTAGGCCAGCATAGAGGCGCGGGCCATCTCGTACGACATGGCGCACCCCGCCACCGAGCCCATCTGGTTGAACGCGCCATAGCCGACGATGCCGAGGCCGCCGCACAGCAGCACGCAGCAACCCACCGAGATCAGCAGGATCCAGAGCCACACACGAGTACCGGACGAACGCGGGGGTACCGGTTGGAAGGGCGGAGGCGCCTGGGCCATGCGGACATTGTACTAAACTTCTGTGTGTGGAACGAAAGGACGCGAACATGAGGCAACTGCCCAGCGTGGACCGGCTGATGCGGTCGAAGGCGCTCGCGGCGTTCCCCGAGCCCACGCGCGCCAAAGCCGCCCGCGCCGCGGTGGCCGCCGCACGGGAAAGGATGCGCGCCGAGGGCTTTCCGGGCGAAGAGTCGATCGAGGAGGAGGCCGTCCGGCTCGCCCGTTCCATGAGCGCCCCTTCCCTGCGCCCCGCCGTGAACATGAGCGGCGTCGTGCTTCACACCGGCCTCGGTCGAGCGCGATTGGCGCCGGAGGCCGCCGAAGCCCTGCTCGCCGCGGCCGGGTCGCACGCGCTGGTCGAGTTGGACGCCGAGACCGGTCGCCGGGGCGACCGCCAGGAGCACGTGCGCGGTCTGCTCTGCGAGTTGACCGGCGCCGAGGACGCGCTCGTCGTGAACAACTGCGCCGCGGCGGTGGCGCTCACCCTGACCGCGCTCTGCGCGGGCGGCGAGGTGGTGCTCTCGCGCGGCGAGATGGTCGAGATCGGCGGTTCGTTCCGAATGCCCGACATCGTGGCGCAGACCGGTTGCCGGCTGGTGGAGGTAGGTTGCACCAACAAGACTCACCTCGCCGATTACCGGGCCGCGATGGGCGAAGAGGTGGCCGCGTTGCTCCGCTGCCATCGGAGCAACTTCAAGATGATCGGCTTCACGGACGAGCCGTCCGGCCGCGAAGTCGCCGAGTTGGCGCACGCGGCCGGAACGCTTTTTATAGAAGACCTCGGGAGCGGTTGCCTGGTCGACACCACACGCTACGGCCTGCCCAAGGAGCGCACGCTCCAAGAGGCGCTTGCCGACGGCGTGGACGTCGTCACGGCGAGCGGGGACAAGCTGCTCGGCGGGCCCCAGGCCGGGCTGATTCTGGGGCGGAGCGAACTGGTGCGCCGCATCGCCCGTCACCCGCTGGCTCGGGCTCTTCGCGTGGACAAACTCACGCTTTCGGCGCTCGAGGCGACGCTCCGGCTGTACGCCGAGGGCCGACCGGAGCAGATTCCAGTCTGGCGCTACCTTTCGCGCGACCTGAGGGAGGTGCGGCGCATGGCGCTGGCGCTGAGGTCCGCATCGGGCATCCCGGCCACGGTCGAACCGGGGGTGACGGAGGTGGGCGGGGGCTCGATGCCCGGCGCCGGCGTGCCGACGTGGCGTGTGGGCCTGCGGCGCCCGGACCCCGACGCGCTTCTGGCGCAGCTACGCGCCGCGGACCCGCCGGTCATCGGCCGGATCGAGGACGGCCGGGTCTGGCTCGACCCGCGCACGCTCGAGCCTGACGAAGTGAAGCTCGTGAAGAGCATAATGGGATCGCTGAGCAACGGTGCCGCATGAACCTCGACCAGATCCTGCAGGAATCCTATAACGACACCATCCGGGCGCTCATCAACGCGCTGGACATGCACGAACCGGGGGAGGGCGGACATGGAGAGCGGGTAAGCGTTTACGCCACCGCCACGGGCGAGAAGCTCGGGATGAAGTTCGACGACCTGCTGACGCTACGCTACGCCGCAGCGTTGCACGACGTCGGCAAGATCTCCATCAGCCCCGGCCTGCTCCGCAAGCTGGGCGAACTGAGCGAGGAGGAGATGGACGAGCTGCGGCTTCACGCGCTGATGGCGATGAAGGTGGTCGAATCGTTCGAGTGGCTCAAGCCGACGATCCCGATGATCCGCCACCACCATGAGCGCTGGGACGGCGGGGGCTACCCGGACGGTCTGCTCGGAGACGCGATCCCACTCGGCGCGCGCATCATCGCCGTCGCCGAGGCGTTCGACTCGCTCAACATGAGTCAGCCCTGGCGGCGCGGCCTTTCGGAGCAGGACGCGATGTCCGAACTGCGCCGCTGCGCGGGCACTCAATTTGACCCCGCGGTGGTCGAGGCGTTCGCCGAGGTGCAGCCGTTGATCCAGCCGATCGCCTAGCTTATAGGCAAAGACAGAACGCGGGTTGCGCGCCAACGGCGCGCAACCCGCGTTGCTTGGTGACGGCGAATACCTACTTGCCCATCTTGCGCAGGTTCTGGAGGCAGCGCTCCACCTGCACCAGCGGCGGGGTGCCGGACTCGTCTTCGTGCTCGACGATGTACCATTCGGCGCCGCCGACGGTCTCGCAAGCCTCAAAGACGCGCTGCCACGGGATGTCGCCCTCGCCGATCGGGGCCTTTCCGTGGCCGCCGTCCAGCTTGTACTCCTTGAGGTGGACGGTCAGGCACCGGCCCGCGCAGGCCAGGATCGGCTGGACCGCGTCGGCCCCGCCGTCGACGCCGTTGGCGGTGTCGTACTGCATGACGAACTCCTTCGGCGTGAGTGCCGCGAAGAGCTCCCAGGCGCACTTGCCGCCGGCAAGCGGCTTCATGTCGCCGCTGTGGGCGTGGAAGCCGGTGCGCAGCCCGAGCGCCTTGAGTTTGCCGACCAGTTGGGTCAGCTTCTTCGCGGTCTCGGCGCACGCCTCGGGCGTGTTGCGAAGCTCCTCGGGGATCCAGGGGACGATCAGGTTCTGGCAGCCGATCGCTTTGTGGAACGCGACGGTGTCGTCGAACTTCTCGTCGGACAGCGTGTCCCAACCCGTGTGGCTGCCGGCGACCTTAAGGCCGTTGTCGTCCAGGCACTTCTTGACGGCGGCGGCATCCACGCCGTGGAACCCGGCGAACTCCACGCCCGCGTATCCCATCTTCGCGACCTTGGCGATCGTGCCCAGGAAGTCTTCTGCGCAATCCTTGTGAACGGAGTAAAGCTGCAGTGCTATCGGAATGCTCATCTCAAACCTACCTCGCCCATTCTGCAACAAGCATGCCGTGCATTGCTCCCCCGTGGCGTTCTTTTCATCGTTCGCAGCATCGAAACGCGGTGCGCCGTCGTCTTTGAACTCGGTGTTCCGCTTCGAACCATTGCCGGATGAGGACGACGCCAAGGCCGTGGCTTTGGCCGCCGTGAAGGAGTGCCCCCAGTGCGGTCGCGCCCTCGTCCTGGTGGACGGCAGGCTCACCTGCCTTTACTGCGCGGCGGAGGGGCCGGAGCCGGCCTGTCTTCACGCCACGACGGAGCGTATCGAACCATAACCGACCGCTGGTAGACTTGCGCCATGTCTGCCAGCCTTGACAAACTCATAGCACGGCTGTACGACGTCAACGCGTTGACCGCCGCGCTTGGCATCTTCGGCTGGGACCAGCAAACGTTCATGCCCCGCGGCGGCGCCGCCGCACGAGCCGAGCACACCGCGATCCTTAGCCGCATGGCCCACGTGTTGTTCGTCGCCGACGAAACACGCCGGCTCCTCGAGGATGCCAAGAAGGACGCCCAACCCGACACCGTAGAAGCGGCGACTGTGCGCGTCGTCCAGCGTCACTTGGACATGGAGACCAAGATCCCGACCGAGTTGGTCGAACGAAAGGCCAGGGTGTGCGCCCAGGCGCACGAGGCCTGGGTGGAGGCGCGAGCCCAATCCGACTTCCTCAAGTTCGCCCCCTCCCTGGAGCAGATCGTCGACATCGCCAGGCAGGAGGCCGAGTGCCTCGGCTACAAGGAGCACATCTACGACGCGCTGATCGACCAGTACGAGGAGGGGACCACCACCAAGGATTGTCAGGCCATGTTCGACACGGTGCGCGGGCCGCTCGTGTCGTTGGTGGCCGCAATCGGCGAGGGGGGCGACCAACCCGACGACCGGTTCCTGCATGGCGAGTGGGACAAGGCGCAGGTAAGCAGCTTCTGCCGGCGGCTCATCCGCGCAATGGGCTTCGATTGGAACCGGGGCCGGTTGGATGAGACCGAGCATCCGTTCACCACCGGCTGGTCGGTGGGCGACATTCGCCTGACCACCCGGTACACGTCGTTTCTGACCTCGGCCATCTTCGGGTGCATGCACGAGGCCGGGCACGGCCTTTACGAACAAGGCTCTCCGGCAGAATGGGACCGTACGCCGCTGGCGGCAGGAGCGTCGCTTGGCCTTCACGAGAGCCAGTCGCGGCTGTGGGAGAACATCGTGGGACGCTCGAAGGCGTTCTGGCGCCACTACCTGCCCGACTTGCTGGCAACGGTGCCCACCATGCGCAAGGTGGCGCTGGGCGACTTCCACCGCGTGGTGAACAAGGTGCAGCCGTCGCTCATCCGGATCGAGGCGGACGAGGTCACCTACAACCTGCACATCCTGATCCGGTTCGAGTTGGAATGCGACCTGCTGCTCGGCAAGCTGGCCGTCAAGGACCTGCCTGAGGCGTGGAACGCCAAGGTCAAGGATTACCTCGGCATAGCCGTTCCGAACGACGCCCACGGATGCCTCCAGGATGTGCACTGGTCGAGCGGCATGATCGGCTACTTCCCCACCTACTCCATTGGAAACCTGCTCAGCTACCAGTTCTGGGCGGCGCTGCAGAAGGACCTGGGCGACACCGACGAACTGCTGAGCTCCGGACACCTGGAGCCGATCCACGAGTGGTTGCGCGAGCGCATCTACTCTCAGGGCTGCCGCTACCAGCCGAAGGAGTTGGTGCAACGGGTGACCGGCAAGCCGATGGGCGCGGACGACTACCTGGCGGGCATCACGGCCAAGTACAAGGCCGTCTACAACCTGGCGTAGGCGACGTTGGGCCGCAGGCGCCGAGGCGTCTGCGGCCCGCTTGCGTTTCGCCCAGGCTGTGTGCCACGCTTGTTATACATTGCTTGGCTGAGGTGGACGATGAACCCCAAAGATGAACGCCTGATCGCTTGCCTGACGCACATCGGCGCCGTGATCCTCTCGGAGACGGTCCTCGGCGGGATCGTTATGCCGCTGATCGTCTACCTGGTCCATAAGGACAAGTCGAGCTTCGTGGCGTTCCACGCGCTGCAGACCTGCTTCTTCCATCTGTTGGTATGGGTGTGCATGGCCATCTGCGCGCCGCTCTGCTTCGTGCTGATCGGCGTTCCGCTGATGATCGCGATTGGAATCGCGGCTGTGGTGCTCGGCATCATCGGTTGCATCCGCGCCTACAATGGCGAGCTTTGGGAGTACCCCTTCGTGGGCGCGTACGCCAAGAAAACGGTCGGCATATAGCGCGCACCCTTCGTTACTGGTAACCTTGCCGCCGTGAAGACCATGCGACGGTGCGGCCTGTTTGTGTCGATGGCGGCGGGGCTCCTGGCTCTTTGCGGGTGCGGAGGGGACTCCTCGACCTCGGCGGATCTGTTGGTCAGCGGGAGCGGTTCGACGGTCCAGGTGACTGCGACCGGGACGTTGATCGCCGACGGCGCGCAGAAGGCGACGATCCTGGTGACCGTTCGTAACGGCCACGGCGACGCCATGCCGCTCCAGGTCGTGAAGATCGAGGCGACGGGAGACGGAAACGCGGTAACGCAGCCGAACCTGCCGACCAACGCCTCGGGCGTGGCCGAGGGAGCGATCGCCTCGACCGTCGCCGGGCCGAAGGTGCTCACCATCACGGTCAACCCCGACACCAAGCCGGTGGTGCTGGCCACCCACCCGACGGTGCTCTTCTCCCCGCAGACCCCTCAGGCGATCATCATCGACCACACCACCGCCAACCTTGGGATGGCGCCCCTGGCGTGGATCGGCGCGGCCAAGCGCTCGCTGCACATCATCTACGGCCACACCTCGCACGGCAGCCAACTGGTCACCGGCATGACCGGCTTGGCGGCCTGGAAGGGCTCCACCTACGCGTGGGAGGAGGGCGGCCCGGTCACGGCGCTCGACCTGGCCGACCGGAACGGCGGCTTCGGCGGCGCGAGCGACCTCGGCAACCCCAACTTCACGGCGTGGTCCCAGGCGACCCGCACCTTCCTCCAGGCGGACAAGACCGGCCGGAACGTGGTGATCTGGTCGTGGTGCGGCCAGCTCAGCGGCGCGAGCGCCGCCGACGTGCAGAGCTACCTCAACGCGATGCAGCAGTTGGAGACCGAGTTTCCGAACGTGCGGTTCGTCTACATGACCGGCCACCTGGACGGGACCGGCGTCGCGGGCAACCTGAACCAACGCAACGAGCAGATCCGATCGTTCTGCCAGAACAACGGGAAGGTGCTCTACGACTTCGCCGACATCGAGAGCTACGACCCGGACGGCGTCGGCTACCTGGCCAAGGGCGCCAACGACGCCTGCGACTACGACTCGGACGGCAACGGCAGCCTGGATGCCAACTGGGCGACCGCATGGCAGAACGCCCACACGCTGAACGTCGACTGGTACCAATGCGACGCCGCGCACACGCAGCCGCTGAACGCCAATCGCAAAGCGTACGCCGCGTGGTATCTGTTCGCTCGGTTGGCGGGTTGGGCCGGGCTCTAGCCTAGGCCTTGAACTGCTCGACGTGCTTGACGCAGCAGGCGCGCATGCGCGCCCGAACCCGGGCGATGTACGCGGCCCGTTCGGTCGCGGAGATCGCGCCCCGGGCGTCGAGCAGGTTGAACACGTGCGAGCACTTCAGCGCCATGTCGAACGCCGGGTAGACCAGCGCCTCGGCCATGGGCGCCTTCTCGCGCGGGCCTTCGGGCGCGGGACCCGATACCAGGATGCCCTGCTCGAAATCCCAGTGCACCGGCGCCTCGATGGTGCGCCTCGATTCGGCCTCGTACAACTCGAAGAGCTGGAACAGCATCTCGGTCGAGGCGACCTCGAAGTTGTAGACGTTGTCCTGCATCTCCAGCTGGTACTCGGAATCCTTGTAGCTGAGCCAGTCGTTCCACTGCAGCCCATCCCAGAAGGAACTCGTGTTGCTCAGCATCAGGCACAGGCGCTCGGGGCCGTAGGTGATCTCGGCGCAGACCGGGTTGCACTCGATGCCGCCCATCTGCTGGAAGAAGGTGAACTGCGTGACCTCGGCGCCGTTCACCCAGACCTCCCAACCCACGCCACTGGCGCCCGCCGCCTGGTCCTCCCAGTCGTCCTCCACCAGTCGCACGTCGTTCTTCTTGGTGTCGAAGCCGACGGCGTCGAGCGACCCCATGTAGAGGTCCACGATGTTGTCGGGTGAGGGCTTCATGATGACCTGGTACTGATAGTAGCGCTGGCTTCGCTGGGGGTTGCGCGTGTACCGGCCGTCCGCCGGGCGGCGCGAAGGCTGCACGTAGGCGACGTTCCAGGGGTCGGGTCCGAGGACGCGCAGGGCGGTGGCCGGGTGCTTCGTGCCGGCGCCCACCTCGGTATCGTACGGCTGCAACAGGGCGCAGCCCTGGCTGGACCAGTAGGCGTTCAGCCGGGAGATCAACTCCTGGAAGGTCATCATCGCCAGGAGTTTACTCGGCAGCGACCACGCCGCCCATGACGGGCTAGCGGGCCGGGCGCGCCAGGTAGCTTTCGCGAAGCCGCGCCGCCCGCGCGTTCGCGAACGGGTCAAGCTCCAGCGTCCAGTAATCGGCCGGCTTTTCCAGCGTGCGCAGCTTCAGGTCCTTCGTGGCTTCGCCGCGTTGTAGGGTCACGGTGAACTCACCGTCCACGCCGGCGAACGCCCCGGGGCCAAACGCCTTTCCGTTGACCACCAGCACCCGATCGCCCCGCGCCACGCCCTGCGCCGCCGTCTCATCGTCCACCCACGATACGCGGTCGCCGTTGAGTTCAAAACCGAGCGTGTTGGCCGCCTGGCCCTCCGAACGCACGCGCAGCCCGATCGCCGCGAGCAGCTCGTACGGCAGTTCCTGCGTCGTCTGGGTCATCGCGTCCAGCAGCGACGACAGGTCCTTCCCCGCCACCTCGTGGATCGTCTTGCTCAGGTCGTTACGCGTGTAGCCCGGCTTGGGAAGCCGGCGCCGCTCAAAGAGCAGCCGCATCACGTCGTCGAGGGAGCGCTTGTCATCGGTGGCGTCGCGAATGGCGGCGTCCAGGATCAGGCCGACGAGGAGCCCCTTGTTGTAGAAGCTCATGTCGCCGTAACCCAGGCCGTACGCTTCCCAGGTGTGGTCGCTGGCGTACTCGAGCGACACGCTCTTGCGCGTCTGACCGCGCTGCAGCCAATCGACCTGGCGACCCAAGGTGTCGCATAGCTCCTCCCGCGTGAGCAAGCCCGCGCGGTACAGGCCCCGATAGGCGTAATAGTCGGTCACCCCCTCGGCGAACCAGACCAGCGGGGTGGGTACGCGGCGGGCGTAGTCGAACGGGCCGAGCTCCACGGGGCGGATCTGCTTCACGTTCCAGGCGTGGAAGTACTCGTGCGCGGCCATGTACGAAAGGTCGAGGTCGGCGTAGTTGGGCTGGGCGATCACGGTCGAGGCGCGGTGCTCCAAGCCTCCGGCAAAGCCGCCCACCGCCAGGTGGATGATGAAGGTGTACCGCTTGAACGCCGCGCCACCGAACAGCTCCAGCGCGGGCTCGACCACCTTGGCAAGCTGCTTGACCATGGCGCCCGGGTCGGGCTCGACCTTCTCACCGGGGGCGACCAGCACCAGCTCGAACGGCACGCCCCGCACCTGGAACGAACGCCGCACCATCTTGCCCATCTGGAGCGGGCTGTCGAGCAGTTCGTCGTAGCCGCCCGCGGAGTACTGGCCGTCGGCGCCCTTCTCCAGCGGCGTCGCCACGTCCCAGCCCTCGGGCGTCTTCAGATTCAGGTGAACCGGCTCCTCCTTGTGCCCGTCGCAGTACATGAACGCGGCGGGGCCGTTGACAAACGCCGTGTCGGACCGCACGTTGACGCCGAAGAAGCCGAGGCCGGGGTCGTCCCCCAGCACGCTGTAGCGCAGCGTCACGGCGCCCTTGGCCGGGTTTTCCACCGACCAGCCCCGGCTACCCGTCGGGCGAACCTTCAGGGCACGGCCGGAGGCGTCTACCGCGCTCACGCCGCTCACCTTTTCCTGGTAGCGCAGCAGCATGTAGTAGCCCGGGCACCACGCGGGGATGCGGAACTCGGGGGCGTCGCCCGGCTTGTCGATCGTCACCGAGACGCGGACCGACTGCGCCGGAGGATCAACCTGCAGGGTGTACCAGGCATCCGCGCAGGCGACGGCCGACAACGCCGCCAGAGCCGTACCAAGCGCCAAGGCGGTCGAAAAGCGTCTCATCGCTCCGATTATGGCCCCTTGCCGGGCCATCCCCAAAAAGCACACGAGGGGGGCCGCGACCAGATGGTCGCGGCCCCCCTCACGCCCAAAGAGCCTGGCTACGCCTTGGCCCAGAACATCTCGCCGGGCGACTCGACCATGACGGCCTGCTTGAGCGTCTCCACCGCCTTGCCGAGGCCCTCCATCGGCGACATCAGCCCGTCCTCGTGCTCGATGCTGAGTACGTAGTCGTAACCGACCATGCGAAGGTTGCTCGCGAACTCCTTCCACCAATCGACGCCGTGGCCGTAGCCGACGCTGCGGAACACCCACGAGCGGTGCAGGATGTCGCCATAGCTCTTGGTGTCCAGGTTGCCGTTGCGCGCGCTGTTGTACGGGTCGATGCGCGTGTCCTTGGCATGCACGTGGTAGAGAGCGCCCTCCGCGCCGAGCTCGCGGACCGCGGCGATCGGGTCGATCCCCTGCCACCACAGGTGCGACGGGTCGAAGTTGGCGCCGATGAAGTCGCCGTTCTTGCCCACGGCGTTGCGCAGCTTGAGCAGCGTGTCGTTGCTGTAGACCACGAAGCCGGGGTGCATCTCGATGCAGAACTTCACGTTGTGCTGCTTGAGGAACTCAGCCTGCTGCTTCCAGTACGGGATCACCCGCCGCTTCCACTGCCAATCGAGGACGTCGCGAAACTCGTCCGGCCAGGCGCACGTGACCCAGTTCGGGTTCTTGGCCCGCGGACCGTCGCCTGGGCAGCCGCTGAAGCCGTTCACGCAGCCGACGCCGAGCATTTCGGCGAGTTCGACGGCGTTGACGAAGACCCGATGGAACTCGTCCGCCGTCGCCTTGATCGGGTGCAGCGGGTTGCCGTGCACGCTCAGGGCCGAGAGCATCAACCCGCGCGACTCGATCGCCTTCATCAGCTTGTCGCGCTCCGCTTTGCTCTCCAGAAGCTTCGGTACGTCGATGTGAGCCGAGCCGGGATACCCGCCCGCGCCAAGCTCAACCGCCTCGATCCCCGCCGCCTTTACGATGTCCAGCGTCTCCGTTAGGTTTTTGTCGCCGAACAGCGCAGTGAAAATGCCGATCTTCATGGTTGTTGCAGCCTCCAGGGCTTTCTAGCGTGCATTTTGGCCCACATGCGCAGCCTTGACGCCTTGTCGGACGCCACAAACCGGTCGATGGCGCGGATCTTGTCCTCTCGAAGGAAATCCCGACCCAACGGCGAACACCAAAGACGAGATGACTGCATTTGTGCTCGCCATTGGCTTGGCTTCTCTTCAAGCTCAGACTCCGAACAACGCCTTTCAATTCACCGACCCCGGACGCAACAAGCTCGTTTGGGTGCAGTCGCCCAACTACGGCAAGCGTCCGGACGACGCGGTGATCGACACCATCGTGCTCCATCACACGGCCGGCCCGAACCTCAAAGGGGTCGTGAAGTGGTTCTGCATGCCGGAAAGCCAGGTAAGCGCCCACTTCACCGTCGGCAAGGACGGCTCCATCGTGCAGCACGTCTCCACCTTTGACCGAGCGTGGCACGCGGGCGGCAGTGTGGACAAGTATGGCCGCAAAGACTTGAACGGTTTCTCCGTCGGCATCGAGATCGTGAACATCGGCGACGGCAAGGACCCGTGGACCAAGGAGGAGGTCGAGGCCGTCCACCACCTCTGCCGCGTCATGATGCGCCGCTTCCCGATCAAACAGATCACCAGCCACGCGTTCATCGCCGTGCCCAAGGGCCGCAAGATCGACCCGCTCGGCTATCCGTGGGACTCTCTCAACGACCTAGGCGTGGAGCTCGTGCCATAAGCGCTGGGCGGGCGTATCATGCAGTTGGGTCATGCATGAACTGCTGAACGCGCAGATCGTTGCGTGCGACCGTTGCCCACGTTTGCGAAACTGGTGCGCCAAGGTGGCCCATGAGAAACGCCGAGCCTACGCGGGGGAGACCTATTGGGCGCGGCCGGTTCCCAACTTCGGCGACCCGGAGGGCAGCGGGCTGATCGTGGGGCTGGCGCCCGGGGCCCACGGCGCCAACCGCACAGGGCGCATGTTCACGGGCGACCGGAGCGGAGACTTCCTGTTCCGGGCGTTGCATCGCGCTGAGTTGGCGAATCAACCCACCTCGAAGCACGCCCGGGACGGCCTGCGACTCAGTGGTGTGATGATCACCGCGGTCGCGCACTGCGCCCCGCCGGACAACAAGCTCCACCCGGCGGAAGTCAACGCCTGCGCCCTGCACCTGAGGGAGACGTTCACCCTTCGCCCATGGAAGGCCGTCCTTTGCCTGGGCGCGGTCGCCTGGTCGCAGACGCTGCGCGTGCTGGGCGAACCGGGTTGTGGAGCGTTCGCCCACGGCGCGGTCTGCAGCCTGCCCTCAAAGGCCGTGCTGTTCGGCTCCTACCACCCCAGTCAGCAGAACACCTTCACTGGACGGCTGACCGAGGAGATGCTGGACGAGGTTATTGCGGGCTTTTCGGAGGCATGCCGTTGATGAGGTACTCGCGCTTCAGGTCGTAGCTCTGGTACAGCCCATCGCGCGAGACGCCCACCTTCACCGTGCTGCCAAGCTCGCCCTCGAGCAGCGCCCGGACCTTCCGAGCGCCCATGTTCAGCAGTTCCTTGCCGTCGATGCCCAAAAGGTCGTCGCCCTTCTTGATGCCGGCCTTGTCGGCAGGGCTCCCTGGCATCACGTGGACGATGCGGAAGCGCTTGGTTCGCTCGCTGAAGTACGCGGCCAGCCCCACGTCCGCCTTGGGCGGCTCGCTGGTCTTGCCGGTGAAGTTGTCCAGCCACACCCGCCGGCGCGTGGCGTCGATCACGATGTTGAAGTGCTTGAGGAACTCGAAGCCGATCGTGCCGTCGCTGTCCGCGCTGCTGGAGGGCAGGTCCATCACCCCCCAAACGCTCTGCGGCACCGGAACGCCGAAGATCGTCATGTCGGACATCATCGTGTCGAACTCGTCCACCGCGCCCGACGCGATGAGCGCCGAACCGACGAAGGTGGGTTTGGCGCCCTCCTTCCATATCCCGACGCGCTCCAGCGAGTCGCGGTGCGTGGCCGCGTAGCCGGCGTTGCCGGTATCGAGCGTCATCGGCATCAACTCCCCGTCCTTGGTCAGCACCGGCAGCTCGATGGCGTTCACGCCCCTGGGCAGCATCTTCACGAGGAAGGTGCGCTTGTTGTCCGGTTT
This sequence comes from uncultured Fimbriimonadaceae bacterium, assembly GCA_964539295.1. Lineage (GTDB taxonomy): Bacteria > Armatimonadota > Fimbriimonadia > Fimbriimonadales > Fimbriimonadaceae > CAZIIS01. Next base: position 21,446 of record CAZIIS010000015.1, read on the forward strand.
TCGCTTGGTGATGTCCTCGGACGCAGGATAAAAGATGAACTTCTGCTTCTCGAAGTTGATCTCTACGACGCCCTTGTTCAGGGCCTGCATCCCGAGGATGCCGTCCACGTGCGTGTTGTACATCGCCGACATGTGCTCGTCGGGCACCTGCACGATCTCCATGCCGGTGGGATCGATCGTCTCCTCGCCCACCTTGAGGCTCTTCATCTTCACGGTGCCGGCCTCGAACGTGCCGACGAAGTCGACCAGGTTCATGACGCCGGTCGGTTTGCCCACGTTGATCGTGGAGTCGAGCTTGACGGAGCCGGAGAAGCCAGAGTCGAACAGCAACGAGACCTTCCGGCCGTTGACGGTGGCGTCGACGATGATCGCCTCATCGGTCGTCCGGAACGGCACCTCGACCGGTGCGGCGACCGCGCAGGTCAACAACGGGATGGCGGCAAGAACCGTGACTAGCATAGTGGATATCCGTAGCGAAGATTGGGCTCGCCCTTCACGTGAACCCTAGTATGCACCAACCATTCTGACGCGCGAGGCGCCGAGTGGTCACGGGCGCGGCCCGGCCGGAATCGGTGAACCCTCGAGCCGTTTCGCCCGACTAATGGGTATGCGCATACCGCGGAGCATGGCAATCGTGCCGGGGGTGTATCCTACCGCCGTGCACAGTTCGAAACTCGTGCGATGGGCGTTGGCTGCGTGCGCCGGCGCCGCGCTTGGCCTGCTGGCCGGTTGCGGGGGTACGACCCAGTCCGGTATGAGCGACCCGTTCAGCCGCGGCTTCGACTCGAACAACGGCAAGGCCAATGCACCGGGAGGCAAACCAGCGATGAACCGCGAGCATGAAGTCCAGGCCGTCCGGAGTTCCAACGAGAGCGCCTTTGCGCTCGTCAAGGCGCTCAAGCTGGGCGAATCCAAGCACAACGAGACGATCTCGCCGCTCAGCGTGAACGTGCTGCTGGCGATGGTGCTGAACGGCGTCGCGGGCGAAACCCAAAAAGGGCTCGCGACCGCCATGCACGTCGACCCGGCCGAGTTGGGGAACCTGAACGAGGGCAACCAAAGCCTGCTTGCCCGCTTGCAGTCGGGCGAGGAGCCGCCGCTGCAGGTGGCCAACGCCATCTGGTCGCGCCCGCCCGTGCAGCTTGGCAAGCCGTTCGCGGACTCGATGACCCGGCTCTACGGGGCTCAGATCGCGTCCCTATCCCAAGACAACGCCGAGGCCGTGCGCACGGTCAACGCCTGGGTGGCGGCGAAGACCAAGGAGCGCATCAAGAAGCTGTTCGAGAAGTTCAAGGACAACGAGAAGATCGTGCTCGTGAACGCGCTCGCCTTCGACGGCCTTTGGGCCAAGCCGTTCGACCAGAAGCTGACCAAGAAGGCGACGTTCCACGCCCCGACCGGAGAGCGCCAGGTCGACATGATGTCGCTTGGTCGCACCAAGCAGCGGTACGCCGAGAGGGACGGGCTTCAGGCCGTATCGCTCGAGTGCGCCGCGGGCGCCTACCGCGTGGCGTTCATCCTTCCCGCGAAGGAGAAAGGCGTCGCCAAGACGCTGGCCGAGATCACGCCCAAGGCATGGTCGGAGCTTCTCGCCGGGATGGCGTCGAGCGACGGCGACGTGTCGATTCCGAGGTTCACCTTCGAGTGCAGCTACGACCTCGTGCCGCCGCTCACCTCGATGGGCGCGGGCAAGCTGTTCGAGCCGTCCGGCGACTTCGCCAAGATGACCGGCCTGGCCGATCCGGCCTGCGTGACCCAGGTGGTGCACAAGACGTTCATCCAGATCGACGAGAAGGGCGCCAAGGCCGCCGCCGCGACCGGAGCGGCGGTCGGGCTTACCGCGATGCGTCCGACCACGCCGTTCACCTTCGTGGCGGATCGCCCGTTCCTGTACGCGATCCTCGACGGCCAGACCGACGCGATCGTCTTCATCGGCGTGGTCAACGAACCGTAACGACTCCGCGGGGCCGGTTCGCCACCCCCGCGGGTCTCTTTTTGGGGATGGATATCGGATATCGCGATTCGCGATATCCGATATCCATGGTATGATCAGGCTATGCTCGCTCCGCTCGACGTATTGGTGTTGCTGAAGCTTTGCGCGAAGGGCGGCGAGCCTTGGGGCCAAGTGGAGTTGGCGTCGGAGTTGTGTATCAGCCAGTCGTCCGTCCATGCGGCGCTCAAACGGGCGGCCGCTGCAGGCCTTTTCTCCTCTACCAGCCGACGGGTCAACGTGCTCGCCCTATATGAAGCCTTGTCATGCGGCGCACGGTACTTCCTGAGTCCAGAACGAGGGTCCATGACCCGCGGCATGCCCACCGCTTGGGCGGCGCCGCCGCTCTCCGAGCAGATCGCCGCGGGCGACGAGCCACCCCCGGTCTGGCCCGACCCGGAGGGGGAGGCAAGGGGGATCGCGTTCGAACCCCTTTACCGCTCCGCCCCCAAGGCCGCCAAGCGGGACCGCGCGTTGTACGAGATGCTTGCGCTCGTCGATGCGTTGCGCGATGGCCGCGCCAGGGAGCGCCAACTAGCGGCCAAGGAGTTGAAGGCCAGGTTGGGTTGCCCGTGAACCCGGCGCCTCCTCCGGTGGAGCTGGTATGCCTGGCAGCAGCCGCGCTGGGCGACCTGTGCGATCGCGTCACCTTTCTGGGGGGCGCGGTGGTCGGACTACTCGTCACCGATCCGGCCGCGGAGCGACCGAGGCCCACGGAGGACGTCGACGTCGCGATCGAGGTCGCGACCAAGGCCGGCTACGACGAGTTCGAGGAGTTGCTTCGGAAGCGCGGTTTCAGTAACGTGGCCGCAGGCCCAATCTGCAGGTACAGCAGGCCACCCGTTATGCTCGACGTAATGCCAACCCATTCTGGGGTGCTCGGATTCGCGAACCGATGGTACGCCGACGCCGTGGCCACGGCCGAGCGCATGCTCCTGCCCAATGGCATCACCATCAACCTGACCAGCCCTGCGTGCTTCCTGGCTGCGAAGCTGGAAGCCTTCGACTCGGACGATCGAGAGGGTCACGGCGACATGCGGGCGAGCAAGGATTTCGAAGACATCGTGGCCGTCATCGACGGTCGTCCCACGATAGTGGACGACGTCCTGGCCGCCAAGCAGGCCGTGCGCGATTACCTGTGCCGGCGGTTCTGCGCCTTCCTCGAAGACCCCACGTTCGAGGAGGGCGTTGCGGCGAACCTCGGCCCGGACGAGGCCAGCCAAGCCAGAGCCCGCGTGGTGATCGAGCGGATCCGGGCGTTCGTGGCGCCTTAGCGGCTTGCCGCTACCATGCGCAAGCGAAAACCGGCCTGACCCTTCTCAGGGTCAGGCCGGCCGAGCCGCGCCTGCGCGCCGTTACAGCTTCACGCGGTCCCGGGCGATCATCTCGGCCACGACGCCGCAGGGGTTCGGAAAGCCGTAGCCGGCCTGCCGCTCCTGAACGGCGTCCACGTTGTAGCAGAACGCCTTGATGCCGTCCACACTCGACGGCATGATGTCGAACGCATCACCGTCGGCGTAGAAGCTGTACGCGGCCACCTTCATGTTCTTGGCGTGCCCGTCGACGAAGGCGTACTGATAGTTGCCCCCGTGCCGAACTGCCGCGGGAGTCTCACCGTCGCCCGTCTGGAAGTAGAACGCCAGGGTGTACATGTTGGTGTCGTTCGTGTCGCCGATCATGATCGTCTGCGCCGGGTGGGCGAAGTCGCCCATGTTGCGCCCGCGCCACATCGAGCCGGGGTCCGGAAGGTCGGTTCGAGGGTCGTCCTCGCGGAGGTGGAAGATGCCGGTCCCGTTCTGGTAGGAGTAGATGCCAAAGTTGGGGGCATACCCGAGGCACCTGCCGGTCGGGTCGATCGTGGTGTCGCAACCCGTCCGAGTCCGCGTCGGGCAATAGACGACCTGCCGGTTCTTGATGTACGGCTGAAGGATGTACTGGTACTCGCCGTGGTCGTTCAGGTCGTCGGAGTTGTTCTCCGTTAGGAACGTGTCGTCGTAGTCCGTGTTGTACATCAGGAACGCCAACGCGAAGTTCTTCACGTTACTGGTGCACGTGACCCGCTTGGCGGCCTCCTTCGCCTGGGCGAAGACCGGGAAAAGGATCGCTGCCAAGATCGCGATGATCGCGATCACGACAAGCAGCTCGATCAGTGTAAAGGCTCTGCGTCTCATCAGGATTTCCTCGCAACGTAGGGAACGCCGTCACATCACCGTGCTGGCAGTGCGTCGGCCACATTAATATGCTACAACATTAATGTCGTTCCCGCAAGGCGGCGTTGGTTGTCCGTTATGGCTTTGCCACTCGTTCGATGCGCGCCAGAATGGATCGTCATGGGCAAGCAGGTCTGCGTCGTCGCCAATTCGCACATCGACCCGGTGTGGTTGTGGGACAAGTTCGAGGGGATCGACGAGGTTGTCAACACGTTCCGCTCGGCTTGCGACCGGCTGGACGAGTATCCGGAGCTCCGTTTCACCGCCAGTTCCACCTGCTTCTACCGGTGGGTCGAGGATCTCGCGCCGGAGGTGTTCGCGCGAGTCAAGGCGCACGTGGCCTCGGGGCGATGGGAGGTCGCCGGCGCCTGGTGGGTGGAGAACGACGTGAACCTTCCCCTGGCCGACAGCTTCCGCGCCAGCGTGCGGCTCTCTCGCCCATACCTTCAGGAACGGTTGGGGGTCGAGCCGGACGTCGCCTTCAGCCCGGACACCTTTGGCCACCCGGCGGTGCTGCCCAGCCTGCTTCGCGAGTCCGGCTTCGGCTACTACCTCTTCTGCCGCCCCAGCGCGCAGGAGAAGCCCAACCTTCCGAGGGACCTGTTTTGGTGGGAGCATGAGGCTGCGCGGGTGCTGTGCTACCGACTGAAGCACCACTACACGCAGCAGGCCGACTTCGGCGCCGAGCGGTTCGAGCAGGCCGTGGACGAAGCCGGCGACCTGAGCTGCTTCTTCTTCGGCATGGGAGACCATGGCGGCGGCCCGACGATCCAGGAGACCGAGGCGGTCCGCTCGGTCATGGCCCGCCGCAAGGACGTCGACATCCGGTTCACGACCCTGCGCGAGTTCTTCGCTTTGGCGGAGAGGACCGAGGGTCTGCCGGTGGTCGCGGGGGACCTGCATATGCACGCCGTCGGCTGCTACTCAGTCAACCGCGGCCTGAAGGAGGGCGTGCGTCAGGCCGAGCGGACGCTGGCCTTCGCGGAGCGGGCGATGTCCATGGCCGGGACGAGCCCGGGCGGGCTGGACACGCTTTGGGAGCGCGTGCTGCTCAACGAGTTCCACGACATCTTGCCCGGCTCGTGCTCCCCGGATGCGGCGCGACAGGCGCGGGACGAACTCGGCGGGGTCCGCGGCCGCGCCGAGGAGGCCGCTTACGGCGCGCTGAAGGCGCTAAGCCGACGGACGCCGGTCGGCTGCCGGGAGGGCGAGTTCCGCATCGTGAACACCCTTCCCTACCCCGTAACCGGCCCGTTCGAGATCGAGAGCTTCCTTTACTTCCGCGCCGGCGCCAGGTTCCAGGCCGCGGACGGCCGCGAGGTCCCGTTGCAGGTGATCACCCCCTCGGTCACGTGCGCCAACCACCGCTGGCTTTTCGTCGATACCATCCCTGGCCAAAGCATGGCGCGCTACCGGTTCGACGTGGACGCCCCGAGCGGGCGCGACGACTCCGACCCTCGCTTCGCGAGCGGCGAGCGGATCGCCCTCGGCGGGCGCGCCGTGACCGCCCCGGGGATCGCGCCGGGATTCTGGAAGGGCGCGATTCGGCTCGGCGTCGTGCAGGACTCCAGCGACACCTGGAGCCACGGCGTGCGCGGCTACGGCGAGGCCGCCAACGCCTTCCAGGCGACCGAGTCGAGCGTCTGCGAGGGTCCGCTCGCCAGCTACCTGCTCGTTCGGCAAGCCTATCGGAACTCCACGGCGGATCTGCTGTTCACGGTCTACCGCGACCTGCCGTTCGTGGACCTGCGGGTCGACGTGAGCTGGCAGGAGCGCCAGGCGATCCTCAAGCTGGAGATCCCGGCGCCCGAACCGTTCGATGCGTTCTTGGCCCAGGGCGCGGGATTCGCCATCGAGAAGCGCACGGATGGCGCCGAGGAGCCGCTGCACGGGTGGTTGCTGGCCGGCGGGCTCGCCCTGCTGCAGGACGGCGCGTTCGCGTTCGACCGAACGGGCGACAGGTTGCGGGTCACGCTGGTAAGGTCCAGCTACTACGGCTTCCACGACCCGTGGGAGCTGGACCGCAAGGGGCCGCTCAACCCGACCGACCTCGGGCTCCACACGTTCCGGTTCCGGTTCATGAAGGGGTGCGGCCTCGGCGCGCCGGAGATGGACCGGGCTCTGGCGGCGTTCGTCGAGCCGTTCAAGGTGGTTCGCGAGAACGGCTGAAGCGGGAGTATCATCCGGCGGATGAGTTCCGAGCGCCCGGCCGCGTCGGTCCGTCTGTGCGTGTTGTCCGGCACCGGCAACTCGCTGAGAGCGGCGACGTGGATGGCCGACGTCGCGCGCAGCGTGGGCGTCCATACCAAGCTCTCGGTGGTTGAGGCCGGAGCGCCCGCGGCTCCCAGCGATCTGAACGTGCTCGCCATGCCCTGCCACGGCTTCACCGCCCCGTGGGCCGGCATCCGCTTCGCCGCGCGGATGCCGCCAGGAAGAGGGGCGTGGGCAGCTGTACTGGCCACACGGGGGTGCACCATCGCCGGAAACGTTCGCATACCCGGCATGGAGGGCACCACCGGCTACCTGATCGCCCTGATCCTCCTGGTCCGCGGCTACCGCATACGCGGCGTACTTGGCTTGGACATGCCCTCCAACTGGACCTCGCTGCACTGGGGGATCAGCAAGCGGAAAGCCGAACTCATCATGGGCAAGTCGAAGCTCGCGGCGGAGCGCTTCGCGTCCGACCTTCTCGCCGGCAAGAGCCGCATCGGCGGGGGCGTCAGCCTTGTCTTGGGGCTTGCGTTGCTTCCCATCTCGGCGCTCTATCTCTGCGTGGGCCGGTTCCTGCTAGCCAAGCTGTTTTTCGCGAGTTCGCGGTGCGATGGTTGCGGCCTCTGCGTGGCCAACTGCCCCAACCACGCTTTGGGTTGGTTCGGCAGGCGCCCGTTCTGGACCTTCTCCTGCGAGAGCTGCATGAGGTGCATGAGCTATTGCCCCAAGCGTGCCATCCAGGCCGGACACTCATGGGCGGCGCTCGTCTGGTTCCTCGCCAACGTTCCGGTCGGCATGCTCGCGCTCAACCACCTGCCGTGGCTCAGGCCGGCAAACTGGCTGGCTTGGTCCCTCATCCAATACCCGTACGCCGTTGCCTCGACGGGGCTCAGCTACCTCGTCCTCTCGCTGCTGCTTCGAATCCGCTGGGTGAACGCGGCGTTCACCTACACGACCCTAACGGTCTTCTACCGCCGCTACCACGAACCAGAGACCAGGCTCGCGGACTTGAGCGCGGGCGACGCGCGCCCGCGCGAGTCCGACCGCGGGTAGCATAGTGCCCATGACGGTCTCGGATACGGCGGCTCGGGTGCGCGCCGAGTTGGCGAAGGCGGTGGTGGGTCAAGACAAGGCGGTCGAGCAGGTGCTGGTTGCCCTTTTCGCCGACGGCCACGTGCTGCTGGAGGGCGTTCCCGGGCTGGCAAAAACGCTCCTGGTGCGCGCCCTGGCGCGGGTCTGCAACCTCGAGTTCACGCGCATCCAGTTCACGCCGGACCTGATGCCGAGCGACGTCATCGGCACCAACGTCTTCGACCCGAAGGAGGTCGACTTCAAGCTGCGCCGCGGCCCGGTCTTTACCGCCGTGCTGCTGGCCGACGAGATCAACCGCACGCCGCCCAAAACCCAGGCCGCGTTGCTGGAGGCGATGGAGGAGCGACAGGTGACGATCGATGGAGAGCGCTTCTCCCTTCCCTTCCCGTTCCTCGTCTTCGCCACGCAGAACCCGATCGAGTACGAGGGCACCTACCCGCTGCCCGAAGCCCAGCAGGACCGCTTCTTGCTGAAGGTCGTGCTCGACTATCCGCCGGCAGAGGTGGAGTTGGCCGTCCTGCGTCGGTTCCACCAGGGCTTCCGCTCGCAACGCCTGGCCGAGGCGGGGATCGAGCCGCTCATCGACGCCGACGCCCTGCTGGCGCTCCGGAAAGAGGTCGACGCGGTCGCCATCGAGGACAAGGTTTTCAACTACATCTACGAGATCGTGAGCGCCACCCGGGCGAACAACGACATCCTGGTCGGCGCCTCTCCTCGCGCGGGCCTTGCGCTGGTCTCGTGCTCCAAGGCGCTGGCCGCCATCCGGGGTCGCGAGTTCGTGATCCCCGACGACGTGAAGGAACTGGCGCTGCCCGCCCTGCGGCACCGCGTGTTGCTGCGCCCGGAGACCGAGATCGAGGGGGTCACGGTCGACCAGGTGTTGGCCGGGTTGATCGACGCCCAGGTCGTCCCGAGATAGCCGATGCGCGTGCTGCTGCTCCGCAGGACGTCGCAGGGCGGGATGGCTGCCCTAAGCGACGCGCTGCCGCCTGCGTTGGCTGAGTTCGGCGTGGAAGCGGACGTGGTCGACGCCGAGGAGTGGATGCCGAAAGCGACCGGCCGCAAGGTGGACCCCGGCGTAACGAAGCGCCTTCGGGCCCTGGCCAAACCGTACGATCTGGTTCACGCCTTCGGATACCGAACGGCGTGGGCATGCGGCGAGGCGTTCGGGATGCGCCGCCCCTGGCTGTACACCGCCTACGACCTGCCCAAAACGACCCACCCCGAACTCATCGACCGCCTGCTGCCGGCGCGGATCGGGCTTTGCTCCTCGACGGCAGTGCTGCGCGCCCTGCGAGCGGCCGACGCGACCGGGCTGCGCGTGCTCGTCCCAGGAGCGCCGCCGGCCGCCGCTGGGGCCAAAACGCCGTCGGACCACCCGCGCATCCTCGCCGCCGGGCGCTTTGTGGCCGAGCGGGGCTTCGACGCCCTGCTGGGTGCGATGCCCCAGGTGTGGGAATGCGAGCCCCACGCCACGCTCACGCTCGTGGGCGACGGGCCGCTGGCCTCGGAACTTGGCAGGCAGGCCGAAGCGCTCGGCGAGCGGGTCCGGTTCGTCCCTCGTTACGAACCGCTTGCGGCGCGCCTGGCCGACGCGGACTTGGCGGTGGTCCCCAGCCGGAGCGCGGGCTTCAGCCTGTTCGCCGCCGAGGCGATGCTGGCCGGCGTGCCGGTTCTGATGCGGGACGCGGGGGGTTTGGGCGAAATGGTGGACGAGGGGATCACCGGATGGGTCTTCTTCACCGACGACGAGATGGCCGGGCGCCTTGCCGGGCTGGCCGGCGCGCCCGACGTGTGGGCGTTCGTCTCCGCGCAGGCTCAGAAGGCCGCCGAGGAGCGCTTCTCGCTGCGCCGATGCGCCGAGCAATATGCCGGCGCCTACGCCGACTGCGCGTAGCGTCCCCCTTCTGCGGTAACCGAAAGCCCTCAAAACGTTGCGCCGGCGTGTGAGAAACGTCTATAGTGTGGGCGGTGGCAGGCACCATGGACTGGTGGTAACGGAGGACGGAGTACGGATGCTCCTCCCACCCCCTTTGAAAGCCGATAGCCTCCGCTTCCCTCCTTCACCCTCGCCCTGATTCGTACCCTCCGTGACAGAATGGGGCCGTATGTGGGACATCGCGCCGAACGTGGTCGTGGAGGTCGTGGTCCGCACGGCGCTCGTCTACTTCGCCCTGCTGCTCGGCATCCGGCTTTCCGGCAAGCGCGAGATCGGTCAGTTGACCCCGTTTGACCTGGTCGTCCTCTTGCTGGTCAGCAACGCGCTCCAGAACGCCATGACGGGCGGCGACAACACGGTCACGGCGGGGCTCGTTTCGGCCGGCGTGCTCCTTGCGCTCAACGTCGGCGTGGCCGCTTTCCGCATGCGATCGCCCCGGTTCCGTCGGTTCGTCGAGGGCGTTCCGGTGGTGCTCGTCACCCACGGGCAGGTGCAGTTCCGCAACCTGGCGCGCGAGCAACTCACCTACGACGAACTCCTCACCGCCCTCCGGCAACACGAAGTCGCGGAGGCGAAGTACGTTGAGCTGGCGATGTTGGAGGTGGACGGTTCGATCTCGGTCATCCGTCGCGACCCCGACGACGAAACCACGTTCCACCACACGCGCAAGCGACTTGTGCGCCACCACAAGCGCAGCAACTAACGCTCGGCGAGCAGCGTGGCGATGTTCGCGGCCAGAATCCGCTCCGACTCGGGCAGCCACCGACCGTTGGCGTACCGCACGACGCCGTCGCGGTCGACGAGGAGCACGAACGGAACCCCTTCGATGCCCCAGGCGCTCATGAGTTGGTCGTTGTCGTAGGTGGTCGTGAAGGTAGAACCGAGCTCCTTGTGACGGAGGAGCGCGGCAGTCTTGCCGTCCGGCCCCTCTTCGAGTCCATTCGCCCCGATCACCGCCAAGCCCTTGGCGCCAAAGCGTCGATGGAGGTTTTCGAACGCCCGCGTGGCCGCGTCGCACGGCACGCACCAACTGGCCCAGAAACCCAACAGGATCACCCGCCCCTTCGTCTGCTCCTGGTTGATCGTGCCCCCGCCCACGAGCTTCATGGAAAACGGCGGAAGCGGTTTGCCGACGAGCAGTTCGCCGACGTCCTCGGGCGTAGGCGGCCGAACGGCGCTGCCCTTGGTCGCCGCGGCGCTCACGAACGGCAACACCCGGTTCCCTCCGCGACTCGCCTCGTCGCCACTCGGCCCACACGAGACCAAGAGCGCGGGCAGGCACAGCGCGCATGCCAAGCGAGCCAACCACCCCATCGCTGAATGCTACACCCGTCGAGCCCGCAGACCGGATCGACACCCAGGCCAAAAGGCCTAGCGGACCTACGGCTTCGCCTTCAGCAGCCCGGGCAACTCGCGTTCCACCAGTTCCAGCCACGGCTTGCTGTAGCCGGCGTTCATGCCGCGGACCACGCCATTCTTGTCGATCACCACGAACGCCGGCACGCCCGGTATCGCCCAGGCCCGGAACAGCTTGTCGTTCCCGACGCTGATGGGGTAGGTGCACTTGTGCGCCTTGCGGTAGTTCGTCACGAGCTTCTTGGCGTCGCCTTGTTCCAGGCCGTTGACGCCGATCACCACCAGGCCCTTCTTGCCGTACTTCCCGTGGAGCCGCTGCATGGTGGGCGTGGCCATCTTGCACGGCCCGCACCAGGTGGCGAAAAAGTCCAGCAGCACGACCTTGCCCCGGAGCGAACGGCTCGTGAGCACCTTGCCGTCCATCGTCTTCAGGCTGAAGGCGGGCGCCTGCTTACCAGGTTGCACCGGGGGAGGAGAGGCCATCCCCTGGGTGTACGCCCCGACGGACAGCGCGACCAGCGCAAACAGGGCGAGCATGGTTCTGAGTTGACGGTACATGGCTCCGGTCCCGTGCGGTGGGCGTCGCGGGTTGGGGCCGGACGCGGCCGCTGAGCTATTATGAGCAGTTGTGAAGCGGTGGTTCCCCTGGCTGGCGTTGGCGTTGCTCTTTGCCGGCCTTGTCGTAGCGGGACGCTCATCTTCGCCCCACTTGCTCCAGGACACGGATACCCACGCGCTCGTGACGGCCATCCGGCAGCGCCAGAACCCGCTCTCGTGGTTCGGCGGCGACTGGCCCATCGCCAACCACTTCTACCGCCCCGTCTCCACCCTCACCCTCGAGGCGGACAACGCGCTCCATGGCGACAACGCCGCCGGCTACGGGCTCACGAACGCGCTCCTTGGGGCCGGGTGCGTGCTGGCGCTCTTCTGGATGCTCCGCGAGCTGACCGACAAGCCGTGGCTCGCGGGGCTGGCCTCGGCCCTGTTCGCCGTGGCGCAGATGCCGACGGACGCCTTGCTGGCGTTCGGTTGCGGGCTCGTCTGTCTGGTCCCGCTCTGCCTGTTGGGGTTGGCGAGGAAGGCGCCGGTCAAGCCCTGGAGCGTTCTGGCCGCCGTGCTAACATTTGCCTATGTTTGCCTAGAGTTATTTGAACATAACCGTCGTCTGGAGTCTGTCATCGGATGGGTTCCCGGCCGCACGGCCACCACGATGACGTTGTTCGCGCTGGTCGCCATCGCCGCCTATGCCCACTGGGAGCGGCTGGGGGCACAGGCGCGGCCCCGCGCCCTCACCCCGCTCGACCCGCCCGCGACGAAGGGCACGGTCGCCCGCCAAGCGCCCGGCCGATTCGCCGCGGCCTGGTTGGCAGCGGCCTACCTCGCGGCAGCGCTCGCCTTGGGCAGTTACGAGCAAGCGGTGATGCTGCCCGCTGTGCTGCTGGCGGCGGGGGTGGTCGTTTCGCTGCGCGGCCAACGGCCACGATGGGGCGCGCACGTCGGGTTCTGGGCGCTGCTCGGGGCCTACCTGGCCGTGCGAGCCGCGCTGGTGCCCGGCACGCTCTCGCCGTACCAGTTGCAGCAGCTAAGGCACGGTCCGGCGATCGGCCTTGCGCTTGTCAACTGGCTCGCGCCCGGGACGGCGCGCCTGGGCGCGGCGTGGGATCTGCTCTACGTAAGCGGGATCACCCTTCTCACCGGCGTCCTCTGGGCGAACGTGACGCAAGGGCTGGGGAACTTCACCACGTGGGCGCTGCAATGGCGTGAACGCGACGGCCGAGTAGCCCTGGGGCTTCTCGGCGCATCGTTCCTTGCGTACCTGCCGATGGCGTGGTTGAAGCCGTTCGACCACTACGCCTACTGGCCCACGGCGCTGCGAGCGCCCTTCATCGCTCTGGCGCTCGCGGTCGCGCTGAAGGCGATGGCTACCGCAGTTGCGCCCCGAGCGCTTCAAGCGCCGCCACGGCCGCATCCCGCACCTGGTTCGCTTCCTCGTCCGTGAAGTTCTCGCCGAGCTTCCTGAGCTGAAGCGCGATCGCCAGGCTGTGCGAGCCCTCGGGGATGCCCTTGCCTTCGTACACGTCGAACAACCACTGCCGCTCCAGGACGGAGCCACACGCCTCGGCCAGCGCCGCCTCGATCGCCTCGTACTTCACCGACTTGCTCACCACCACCGCGATGTCGCGTCGAACGGCCGGGTTTCGGCTGATCGGCTTCACAACCGGCGGCTGGGGAGCCCCGTCCCACAGCAGGTTCAGGTTCAGCGTGGCAAGCACGGTCGTGTCGGCCAGCGACGCGCCCTCCGCCACCTCCGGGTGGATCTGCCCCACGGCGCCGACCACGACGCCGTCGCACACCACGTGCGCCTGGCGGGTCGGGTGGAACCGCTTGTCCGGAGTGGACGGAGCGACGAACGCGATCTTGCGCGCCGCGGCCACCCCGACGGACTCTACGAACCCCTTGACCGTGAAGAAATCGGCTTTCGCCGTGCCGCCGCCGGTCCAGTGGTCGGGGTCCAGGGCGCCGACGCTCAGAATGCCGATGCCGATCGTCTCCGTGCGGTCCGCGCCGGAGCCGGCGTGCACGCGTCCAACCTCGAAAAGGTGCAGGTCCTTCGCGCCATTGCGCACCGCGGCGTCCGCCAGCGAAGGGAGGACGCTGTTACGAAGGTAGGCCATCTCGGGCGCCACCGGGTTGCGGACGACCACGCGATCCCCCTCCTCATCCAGCGGGTGCTTGTCGCGAAGGGTGTGGCTCATCATCTGGGAGAGCCCCTCGCGAAGCAGCGCTTCGCGCACCTTGTCCACCATCGCCTCAAAGCCGTGCGCGCCGCCCTTGGTGGTCGTGCCCTGCGGCAGGAACTCGGGGATCTTCTCGTAGCCGTGAATGCGGCCGATCTCCTCGACCACGTCGTCCTCGCGCACCACATCGGGCCGCCAGGACGGGCGCGTCGCCAGCAACTCGTCCTCGGACTTCGCCTCCACCTGGAACCCCAGCTTTGTCAGATAGCTCGTAGCCTGCTCGGCCGTCACGTCCATTGCCAGCAGCATCGCCGTGCGGCTCATGCGCACGCGGATCGGCTGCGGGTTCGGCTCGGGCCGGTAGACGTCCACCACGCCGGGTACCGGCTTTCCACCGGTCGCCTGCTCGTAGAGGTCGGCAAAACGGTTGAGCGCGGCCACCACGCCCTCCGGGTCCACGTACCGCTCAAACCGGTAGCTCGCCTCGGTGTTCAAGCCAAGTTGCTTGCGGGTGCGCCGAACCGAGGTGTTCAGGAAGTGGGCGGACTCCAGCAGGCACCGGGTCGTGTTCCCGTCCACTTCGCTCGACTCGCCGCCCATGATCCCGGCCGCCGCGACCGGCTCCTTGGCGTCGCAGATCATCATCTGGTCCGTCGTGAGCTCGTGGTCGGTCCCATCCAGCGTGCGGAGCGTCTCGCCCGGCTTGACCTTCCGGACCACGATGCGGCCCTCCGCCAACTTGTCCATGTCGAACGAATGGAGCGGTTGGCCAGTCTCGATCATCACGTAGTTGGTCAGGTCGACCAGCAGCGAGATCGGCCTTTGTCCAATTTTGTTCAGCCGATCCTGCATCCATTGCGGCGACTCGCCACCCTTAACGTCCTCGAAGACGCGACAGGCGTACCGCGGACAGTCCTCGGTCTCCACGGTCACGCCGGTGAGTTTGGCGGCGTCCGGGGCGGCCTCGTCGCCCAGCAGGTACCGACTCGACAGCCGCGTAAAGAGCTCCGTGGGGCGAGCGTTCGGGTCCTTGGCCAGCACCTCGCGGGCCATGCCAAACACGCTGGCGGCGTCCCCCCGGTTCGCCATGATGTTGACGTCGAGGACGGGTTCGCCCTCCACCTCAACGATCTCTTCCAGCTCCAGACCGTTCATCGTGAGCAGATCGCCGATCTCTTCCGCGTTGAGCGGGGTCTCGACGAAGTCTCGCAGCATCGAGTAGGTGAACTTCACGGCATTTGGAGTTTACCGAAGCGGTCGTTCCAGGCCCAAGCTGCGGCACTGCTGGTATGGTTCAAAGGTAAGCCCAGTAGAATGACTGGCCGAGGTGACCCTATGGTGTTGGCTATCCTTTGCGCGGCGACCGTCGCTTCATCCCAAAGCGCGCCCCTGGAGGTCTGGGGGCTGGCTGCGAGCCCAGACGGCAAGAGCTTCGTCTCCGCTCACCGCACGTCGGAGGTGCTGATCTGGGACCTGCCGGAGGGCAAGCTCTCCCGGCGTCTCAAGTCGCTCGACGCCGGTTGCCTTCTGGCCCGCCCAGCCTATTCGCCCACCAGTCGGCGCATCGCGGTGGGCGTGGACACCCCAACCTGGGGCCATGCGGTCGTGTGGGACCTCAACACCGGCCTGGAGGAGAAGGGGCTCGCCCTGCGCTCCACGCAGACCACGCCGATCGGTCCCGAGCAGGTCGGCTTCTCGGCCGACAGCCGCATCATCTACGGCGTGGTCAACCGGCCCACCCCCTTCGTCGCGGCGTGGCGGATGACCACCGGCAAGCTCGAATACGTGCTCCGCACGACGCCCGAGGCCGGCTCTGGCCCCGCGTCGCTGGCCGTCGCCCCGCGCGGCGGGCTCACCGCCATCGCCTTGGGACGCCACGTCGAGCTTTGGGACCCCGAGCCCGCGGCGACCACCCCGTCCTGGACCGCAACCAGCTTCCAGGCCGCGAGCTCGCAGGTCTCGTGCCTCTCGTTCTCGTGGGACGCCAAGTCGCTGGCCATCGTGTCGGAAGGCGAATCGGGGAGCGTGGCGCAGGTGTTCCGAGCCAAGGATCAGGTCGAGACCGCGCCGTTCGCGCTACCGATCGCCAACGTGCGCGCCGCGACGCTCAGCCCGGACGGACGTCGCCTTTACGTGGGCGGACTGGACGGCGTGTTGGCCGAGGTAGACGCCACCAACGGCGAGGTGCTTCGGCGATGGAAAGGCCACGAAGGGCGGCACATCCGCGCGATGGCGGTCACCCCCACCGGCCGAACGCTGATCACCGGCGCCGGCGGTTACGGCGAAAAGCCGGGCGGCTCCATCTGCCTTTGGAGCACCGCCAGCGGCAGCCTGTTGCACACGCTTGTACCGCGCTAAGCGAACTGCTCGAGGAACCTGAGGTCGTTCTCCATGAAGTACCTCAGGTCGTCGATGCCGAACGCCATCATCGGGATCCGCTCGATGCCGAGCCCGAAGGCAAAGCCGCTGTACTTCTCGCTGTCGATGCCGTAGGCCTCCAGGATGTTCGGGTGCACCAGGCCGGCGCCGCCCAACTCCAACCACCGGCCGCCGAACAGCTTCGGCGTAGAGATTGCGTAGTCCACGCCCGGCTCGACGAACGGGAAGAAGTCGGGCCTGAATCTCACCTGCACTTCGTCGCCGAACATCGCCTGGGTGAACGCCGCGAGCGTGCCCTTGAGGTGCGCCATCGAAACGCCCTCGTCCACCATGAAGCAGTCGACCTGGTGGAAGGTGTGGCCGTGGGTCCGGTCCACCGTCTCGTTGCGGAACGTGCGACCGATGGTGAAGATGCGCAGCGGCGGCTTGCGGTTCTCGAACACGTGCCCCTGAAGCGCGGTGGTCTGCGTGCGCAGCAGCAGGTCGTCCGTCATGTAGAACGTGTCCTGCTCGTCCATCGCCGGGTGGTCCGGCGGATAGTTGAGCGCCGCGAAGTTGTACTTGAACTCCTCGGCCTCAGGAGACTCCAGGTACTCGAAACCCAACGCGCCGAGCGTGCGCTTGACGTGGTTGAAGGTCCGCTGAAGCACGTGTTCGAGACCCGCGCGCGGGGCCCGGGCCGGCATCGTGACGTCGATCCGCTCGCGCTCGAACTGCTCCGCCCGCTCCTCGGCCGTCACCTCGGATGTGCGCGCCTCGAGAACCGCGGCAACCCGCGCCTTCGCCTGGTTCACCGCCTGGCCAAACTTCGGCCTTTCCGCCGGAGCCAACTTGCCGATGCCGCGCATCAGCCCGGTCAACTCCCCGTTCTTCCCGAGGTACTTGATCTCGAGATCTCGCAACTCAGCGGTCGTGGCGGCGGCCGCGACGGCCTCAGACGCCTGGCGTTCCAGTGCTTCGATCGGATCCATGGACTTGACCTAGTTTGGGCGCAAACAGACCCTCACGGCAACCGGAGGGCCTAGCTGCGAGCCCAAAAAGGTCGCCTCAACGCTTCGATATCGGGCCTTCGAGGGTGGCGGAGTGGCCTGGAGCCTTCTCGGGCGCCCGCAGGTCGTTGGTTCCGGGCGGCTCGGCCTCCGTGGCCGCGTGCGGGTCCACCGCCGGCACGATGATCGCGCTGCGCTCGCTCTGCACCAACGGCGTGAAACCGAACGTCTTGCCCATGTCCTTGAGCACGCTGATCGCCGACTGGTTCTCGTACTGCATCACGATCACCGGGTCGGGCGTGCCTGGCGCCACCTGAAGGTCGAGGTGGGCCTGCCGAGCGACCTCCGAAAGCGCCTCGTGGAGCGTGGTCCGGTTGCTCACCACCGTCACCGGGCGCTCGAAGTAGTTCGGCGCTTCCGGCTCGGGTTGAGACGGGGCCGGCCGGGGCCGCTCCTCCGGTTGGGGGGCGAGCGCGACCCTCGGGGTCTCCTCCGGCGCGAACGGGGTCGAGATCGGAGCCGGGTTCGACACCGACGGTTGCGGAGCGGGCGCCACGGGTGGTCGGGAGTGGGCGATCGCCACGCCGACGCCGTACAAAGCGAACACCACCCCCAGCGCCAAAACCGCGCCGGCCGCCGTCGACACGGCGCTGCGCGTGCGCCACCAGGCGGGATTCGGGCTCGGCACGAAGCGCCGGACCGGGCCAGCCGGGCGCGCGCGGCGCAGACCGCGCACCAGCTGAAGCCGCTTCACGAGCTCCGGTCGAAACTCCGGATACCTCGCGCCGAAGGCGTCGATCGCCGCGGGGTCGTTGCGCTCGGCAACCTCCCACATCAACTCGTCGACCTCGCGCGGAAGGCGTCTCATGCCGGTTCCCCCTCGTACAGCGTGCGGAACCGCTCCCTGGCCCGGAACAGCCGCGTTTTGGCCGCGTTCACGCTGCACCCCAGGCTCTCGGCGATCTCGATGAGGCTCAGTTCGTCCCAGTAGAAGAGGGTGAGCAGCGCACGATCCTGTGGGCTCATGCGGCCCAAGCATTCGGCGATGCGCGGGTCCTGCGAACCCTCGGCGGTCTCCGGCTCGGCCTTGCCCATCGCCTCGCTCAGCGGCACGATCTTGGAGCGGAAGCGCAGCTTGCGGGCCTGTTGGATGCTGCGGTTCACGCCGATGCGGAAGAGCCATGTGCTGAAGCGCGATCGCCGGTCGAACCGCCGGAGGTTCCGATAGACCAGCGTGAACACCTCCTGGACCGCGTCGGCGGCCTCGTCCGCGTCCATCAACACGCCCCGAGCGATCGCGAACACCTTGTCGTGATACTGCTCGTAGAGGGCCTGGAATGCCTCCTGGTCCCCGTCCAACACCCGGTCGACAAGGATCAAGTCCTCGTCGAACGATGCGGCGCGTTTATGGTCGTAAATCGCCGACACCACCAACCTCAGTTGACGCTCCGCCCGGCGCGCACGTTACCCCGGTGGGCCACCGGACGCCCGCCCGACGCGGTTTGGCCAACTCATAGCTACAATCGGAAGTATGCGACTTCATACCCTTGTTCTCGTCGCCATCGCCACCGCCACGGTCGCATACGCCAAGCCCCCGCGGGCCGTGGCCGACCCGATGGCGATCGCCGTGCCGCCCAAAGCGGTCATCGCATTCGAGGTGGACGCTCGGGACTCCGACCTGCTCGGTCTGCTCAAGAACATGGTTGAGGAGTTCGCCAGATCGCCGATGGCCAAGGCGGGCTCCATGCCCTCCTCGCTGCCCCTCGACGTCACGAAACTAGGGGCGCTCCTTAAGGACGTCCACCGCGTCCACATCGTCAACTACCTCTCCTCGGAACCGGCCATTACGCCCAACAAACTCACCCACGAGGACGACTTCAAGCTCCTCGGGCTCAAGCGGATGCTGTACATCCCGACCGGTTCGGGATTCGTCCTCGCCATGGGCAAGGGACGCGGCGGCATGGCGTTGGTCGTCGCCGAAGGCGCCAAGGTGACCGTCGTCCGGACGGACGGCCCGCTCGACCTGCCGATGCTCGGCAAGGTCGCAGCGACCGTCATCCCCGGGTTCGCCATGGCCAAGCCGATGAACAGAACGGTACCGACGACCAAGCCCTAGGGCGGGCCGACCTCGTCGTTCGCCTTGTCGGCGTCTCGGTTCTGCTTCGACAACTCCGCTGCCCGCGTATCGATCCTCTGGCGGATCGACGCGGGCAGTCCCTCGTACGGAACCGGTTCCCCCTTGCCGACCTTCCAGTTGCTCACGAAGCTCGCGGTGCGCGTCAACTTGGGCGCCACGTGAAACTGCAACTTGATCGTGCGTTGTCGGCCGACCTGGAACGGCCCGACCTTGGGGACATGGCCATCTTCGCCGGCCAGCTTCGGGTTGCGCGCGACGGCGACCGACCAGGCCACCTCTTCGATCTCCATCGGGTAGAGCTCCTCGCCCTCGTCCACCTCGTCGGCCTC
>CAZIIS010000016.1:0-39712 GCA_964539295.1 uncultured Fimbriimonadaceae bacterium
TTGCGCGGAGGCCTCATAGCGGCCCGTCCGCGCTCCTACATTGCTCTACGTCGCGTGGGGAGGAGTAGTCGCGCTTGGCCTGGGACAGGGCTGAACGACCATGATACTGACACGGGTTTTGGCTTGGGGTGGGGTGGCCGCTTCGCCCCGCGCCGGCCACTCAACGACCGATAGTGTCATCCCGAACCGAAGGTGAGGGATCTCGGCCGGATGGGGCTTGATGGTTGGGAAGGATCCGAGATCCCTCGCTGCGCTCAGGATGACAACCGCAAACAGCTGGTTGCGGCCGAGAGGCGGCTGCCCGAGGGCGGGCGGGTCACAGACCCGCCCCTACCATTCCTTGGCGACTAGGGCCATAGCCGAACTGGCGTGCTGGCGGGGCGCTTCGGCGTGCGCCTCCCCCTGCAACCCCTCCGCAAGCGGAGGGGTTAACGCTCGGCTTCGGCTGATCCGGTGGGCTGCGGGAAGCGGGTTTGGGTGGGTCCACCGCAAACATCATGAACGGAGGGCCCGTGGATCTCCGGTTCGACGTTCCCGCGTCGGCAGGGACAAGGCATTTCCCCCTCCGTAGCCGAAGGCGTACGGAGGGGGTGCAGGGGGAGGCCGGTTTTCCCTGCGTGGCGTGCGCCGGCGCTCTGGGTGTGGGGTCGCATGGCGGCGTTGCGGCGGACGTCGTCTTGGTCTGGTCCATAGCCGGGAATCAGGCGTTTTCTACGCCAGGGGAGGACGAAGGAAATGCGCGCCCTCGGTTTGGACGGAAGCTCGCGATGGCGGGGCTTGGGCGGCGTTCGGCCTCCCCCTACACCCCCTTCGGAACCGGAGGAGTAGACACCCGGCCTCGTCTGAGCCGGAAGGTTGCTGCTGATGGCCGTAACGGCCTGCCGGCGACGTCTGTCTACGATCCTCACGACAAAACAAGCGTCGTAAACGACCGAAAAAGCCAGGTTCAAATGAACCTGGCTTGAAAACGTGGTGCCCAGGAAAGGACTCGAACCTTCACTGCCTTGCGACAACTAGTACCTGAAACTAGCGCGTCTACCAATTCCGCCACCTGGGCATAGGTTGGAGGAACCTGATCATACCACGACTTGCCGGCAAGGCGCGGCGTCGGGGGGATTCTCGTCCCGTAGACCCATTCACCGCCGCGCGACCCGGTACGGCGATCGGCCTGACCTGCCAACAATGCCGGCATGCGGTGACACACCGTATGGAATGACCTAGCAGGGATGCTGACGGGCGAGCAGTTCATTGAGGAAGGCCTCATCACGCCCGAGCAGTTGCAGCTTGCCGTAAAGAAGCAGCTTGAGCTCGGTGGGACGGAGCCTATTGCACGCGTGCTGGTCGAGATGGGACTCATCTCGGAGCGCGAGCGCGTGCGCTGCCTCGGCAAGGTCTGGGGGATCTCGTTCGTCGACGTCACTCAGCAGGTCCCGCAAGAAGCGGCCCTGAAGCTCGTCCCCACGCAGTTCGCCCGCCGCTTCAAATCCCTTCCTCTGGAGATCCAGGCTCACAAGCTGGTCATCGCCATGGCCAACCCGCTCGACGTGTTCGTCATCGACGAACTGCGGATGAGCACCGGCATGGAGATCGAGCCGATGATCGCGGTGGAGGAGGATATCGCCTCCGCGCTCAACGAGCACTACCGGGCAGACGCCAGCGTGAGCGATCTGGTCTCTGGCGCGCTCAAGGACCTGGATGGCGGCGAGATCGAAGTCCGTCCCGAGGACGAAGAGGACCTCAGCGAGGCCGAACTGCGCAGCCTCGGCGAAGACGCTCCGATCATCCGCTTGGCGAACTTGATCGTGAACCAGGCGATCGCCGACAAGGCCAGCGACATCCACATCGAGCCGCACAAGGACGGCCTGCTCGTGCGTTACCGAATCGACGGCATCATGCACGAGGGGATGCGCCTGCCCAAGAAGGTGTGCGCCCCGCTAACCTCGCGCTTCAAGATCGTCGCCAACATGGACATCGCGGAGAAGCGCGCGCCGCAGGACAACCGCATCAGCGCCACCATCTGCGGCAAGGATTTCGACTTCCGCGTCTCCACGCTGCCGATCGTCTACGGCGAGAAGATCGTGATGCGCGTGCTCGATAAGGGCGGCATCAACGTCGGCCTTACCAAACTCGGCTTCCTTCCCCAAAACCTGAAGACGGTCGAGGAGATGGTGTCGCGCAGCTACGGCATCGTGCTGGTTACCGGGCCGACCGGTTCCGGCAAGTCCACGACGCTTTACTCGATGTTGAACAACATCAACGATGGGCAGCGGAACATCATCACGATCGAAGACCCGGTCGAGTACGAGCTCGGCGGCATCAACCAGTGCAACGTG
Organism: uncultured Fimbriimonadaceae bacterium; assembly: GCA_964539295.1. Classification (GTDB taxonomy): domain Bacteria; phylum Armatimonadota; class Fimbriimonadia; order Fimbriimonadales; family Fimbriimonadaceae; genus CAZIIS01. Next base: position 2,334 of record CAZIIS010000016.1, read on the forward strand.
AACGTTCGCGCAGGGATGACCTTTGCCGCGGGGCTTCGCGCGATGCTCCGCCAGGACCCGGACGTGATCATGGTCGGTGAGATGCGCGACAAGGAGACGAGCACGATCGCCATGGAGGCGGCGCTCACCGGCCACCTGGTCTTCAGCACGCTGCACACCAACGACGCGGCCTCTTCGCCCACCCGCTTGGTGGACATGGAGGTTGAGCCGTTCCTGATCTCCTCGTCGCTCATCGGCGTTCTGGCTCAGCGCCTGGTGCGCACCATCTGCCCGAACTGCAAGGAGTCGTACGTGGCCAGCCGCGAAAGCCTGCTGCGTTACGGGCTGCCGGTACCCGAGGAGGTGGGCGCGGAGACCGGCGGGGAGCTGCAGCTGTTCCGAGGGGCCGGCTGCGAGAACTGCAAGGGCACGGGCTACAAGGGCCGGACGGGCGTCCACGAGTTGATGAGGATGACCGACGCGGTGCGCGATGAAGTGCTCAAGAAGTCGCCCAGTCACGTGTTGAGCAAGCTCGCGGTGAGCGAAGGGATGAAGACGCTCCAGATGGACGCCGTGCAGAAGATCCTGATGGGCGTGACGACGGTGGACGAGGTCCTGCGGGTGATCTATGCGTAGAAGGGCGTCTTCGCAGCCGGTCAAGAGCCATCGGGCGCCCACCGATAATCGGTGTAGCGGCTCCCGCGTGGGCGAAAAAGGAGGGTCAATTGTCGGCAGTGCCATCTAGCGAGACCGGTATGAACCTGGAGGTCGTGATGGCCAAGACCAATGATGTGGCCGTCCTGCCGCAGGTGATCTTCAAGGTGATGGAGATGACCACGACGACCAGCGCGTCGGCGCAACATCTGGAGCGTTCGATCGTGGTCGACCCGGGTTTCTCCGCCAAGATCCTGGCGCAGGCCAACTCCGCCTTCTACGCGTTGCCCCGCAAGGTGACCTCCATCCGCGACGCCGTCATGTTCCTGGGCTTCAAGGCCGTCCGGCAGTTGGCGATGACCGTGGGCGTTTTCGACCTGTTCGTCGGCAAGACGGACAAGGAGTCGTTGCGGAGGCGGGCCTGGTGGCGCCATTCGCTGGACTCGGCGGTGTGCAGCCGCGCCATCGCCCAGATGGTCGGGGACTGCGACGCCGACGAGGCGTACACCTGCGGGCTGCTTCACTACATCGGCAAGACGCTGATGGACCGTGCCGCGCCCAACGAGTACGCCAAGGTGATGCGGCTCATCGAGGCGGGGGCAAGCGACCAGCAGGCCGAGCGCGCCGTATACCGTTGCGACCACGTTGAGGTCACGTTGGCCGCGGGGCGGAAGTGGGGCTTCCCAGAAAGCCTGATCGGCGGTCTGGCGTACGTGAACCCGGCTGAGCCGGAGGAGCCGAGCGCCAGGCTTCGGGCGCTTACGGCCATCGGCGACAAGATCGCCAAGGTGACCGTGGCGGGGCAGGGCAGCGAGGCGACGGGCGAGGGCGACTTGTTCCCCGCGTGGGTGATGAACGTCTGCGGCCTCGGCTCAGAGCGAATTCCAGATGTGATGACAAAAGGGCAAGAGGCGATCGCGTCGTCCGCCAAGGTCGGAATGTAGGCCGAACCGCGGGGCGCGAATTTGGCAACTTCGAGATAGGTGTTCAAGGATATGGCAGACAGCTTCAGTTGGGACAAAGTGCTTGGAAAACCGGAGGGCGACGCGGCACAGCCGGCGGCCAATCGACCGCCTGCTCCGCAGGGAAAGGCGACCGACGAAGGGCGGGACCCGCACATTCCGCCGCGGGTTCCGTTGGAGGTGCTTCAGCCGGAGGCGACGGTCGCCCCCTCGGTCGACGAGGACGCGAACCGGTACGTGCCGGCCCCGGTGCCCAAAGAGCTTCTGATGCCGGAGGCCAGCAAGGACAAGTACGACGTCGGAGCTTCGGATCTGATGCCGGACGAGGGGCCGGACGAGGAGGCGACGCCGCTGGCCGGCACTCACATCGACGACATCCTCAGGATGGCGGTCGAACGCAAAGCCAGCGATATCCACATCACGGTCGGGTTGCCGCCGATGGTTCGCATGGACGGCGAGTTGGTCCAGTTGCCGTATGAGGTCGTCTCGCCGGAGCAGAGCAAACGCCTGGTCTACGACACCCTGACGGCCGAGCAACTGCAGACGTTCGAGCAGACCCACGAACTGGACTTCGGCTACTCCGTGAAGGGGCTGGCGCGATTCCGCTTCAACGCGTACATGCAGCGGGGCACCGTGGCCGGCGCCCTCCGCATGATCCCCAACCGGATCCCGACGTTTGACGAACTGCGGCTGCCGACCATCATCCGGGACATGGCGAAGCGATCGTCTGGCCTGATCCTGGTGACGGGGCCGACCGGCTCGGGCAAGTCGACGACCATCGCGGCGATGATCGACGACATCAACCGCACCCGCACGTCGCACATCATGACCATCGAGGACCCGATCGAGTACCTCCACAAGCACCAGAAGTGCATGGTCAACCAGCGCGAGGTGCACAGCGACACCTACGCCTTCAACAACGCGCTTCGCGCGGTCCTTCGTGAAGACCCGGACATCATCCTGGTCGGCGAGCTGCGCGACCTTGAGACGATCGAGGCGGCGCTGACCTTGGCCGAAACGGGCCACCTGGTGTTCGGCACGTTGCACACGCGCAACGCCCCGGCCACCATCGACCGCGTCATCGACGTGTTCCCATCCGATCAGCAGGATCAGATCCGGGTGCTTTTGGCCAACACGCTCGAGGGGGTCATCTCGCAGCAACTGCTGCCCAAGCTGGGCGGCGGGCGCATCGCGGCCCTGGAGATCATGACCGGCCAACCCTCCATCAAGAACCTGATTCGCGAGGGCAAGACCCACCAGATGTACTCGATCATCGAGACCTCGGCCAAGGCGGGGATGGTGACGATGGACCGGTGGCTCTCCGACCTTTTCCGCCAGGGGTACGTGAGCTACGAGGAGTGCCTGATGCGCGCGGTGGACAAGGAGACGTTCGCGCGGCTGGCCAAGACAGCGGCCTAGGCTGTACCTCCGGACACAACGACGCCCGTCGGCATTCCATGCCGGCGGGCGTTTTGCGTCTAGGCGCTGTGAACGCGGGCGACGACCACGAAGTGCTCCGGCCCCAACGCGCGGCTTTCCTTGACCCAGAACGCCGCGTTCGGCGTGGTGGTCGCGTAGTGCACGTCGGCGTCGTCGATCAAGATGGTTCCGAAGTCGGCGAGGTGGATTTCGCACACGACCCGCGGCGAGCCAAGCTCGGCCCACGTCACGAGGTAGCGTCCGCCGACGATCGGTTTGGCAGGCATGTCGGCAGGATACCTCAGGCGTTCCAGGGCCTCGGCGCACGGGGCCCTTGGCGTATATTGGGTTCCGCGGGATGTCGGAAAGGGTCTGTTTCATCGTGAACCCGGCCGCCGGGAAGGGGCGCGGGATGAGGGTTTGGCGGCGGTTGGAACCGCTGGCCGGGCAACTTGGGTCGTTCGAGGTTCGGTATACGGAGAGGCCGCACCACGGCGTCGAGCTGGCGAGGGAGGCCGTCGCGGAGGGCTTCTCCCGGGTGGTGGCCGTGGGCGGCGACGGGGCGCTGAGCGACGTGGCGAACGGGCTCGTCGGCAGCGCGTGCGCGGCGGGCGTGATCCCCGCGGGCACCGGCAACGACTGGACGCGCACCTCCGGGGTGCCGAGGGGCCCGGAGCAGGCGTTGCGCGTGGCGTTCGGCGGGCGCGTGGTCCCCAGCGACCTGGGTGTCGCGCCTGGGGGGCGCTACTTCCTGAACATCGCCGGGGTCGGGTTTGACGCGTGCGTGGCCGAGCGGATCAACGCCGTGCCACCGGCTGTCCGGTCGATGGGGCGGACGATCAGCTACCTCTGGGCCGTCGTTGCGACGCTTCGTCGCTACCAGGGCGCAGACGCCACGGTCGTGCTGGACGACCGTCGGGTCGAAGCGCCGGGGCTCTTCTTGATGGCGGTGGGCATCGCGCGGTACTACGGAAAGGGGATGATGATCTTGCCGGGCGCTGAGATCGCCGACGGCCTGTTCGATGTCGCATGGGGCGGGGATCTGAGGTCTGGGGAACTGTTCGGCCTGTTGGGGCGCATCTACCGCGGCGGGCACGTGGGGCGCCCCAAGGTGGAGGTGCGGCAAGCCAAACGAGTAACGATCGAGAGCGCGGCCCCGTTGCCATACCACCTGGACGGAGACGTAGCGGGCGCCACCCCGGTTACGTTCGAGGTGGCGCCCAGTGCGTTGCGGGTGATCGTGCCCTAGCTACGCCGTTGGCCGGCTACCCGGCTTGGTGATCGGGACCTTGGCGAGCCAATCTGGCACCTCGTCGGGCGCGTAGCTTTCGGCGGTCACCTTGTAGGCTGCGTAAAGCGGGCAGGGGAACTGCTGCGGCGACTGGGCCCGGTCGATGAGCACCGCGGCGCCGACCGGCAGGCCGCCCTCGCGCACAACCACGTCGAGCGTTTCGCGGATGGAAAGGCCGGTGGTGAGAACGTCGTCCACGACCAGCACGCGCGCCCCCTTCTCGATATGCGCGCCCCGCCGAAGGAGCTTGACGCCCGATTCGCTCTCGACGTACACGGCGTCGGCTCCGAGCTGCCGGGCGACCTCAAAGGCGATGATGATGCCGCCCGTGAGCGGGCCGGCCACCAGGTCGACCGACTCGTCGGCAAAACGCTTGGCGATCTGCGTGCATAGCGCGGAGAGCACCGCCGGGCGTTCGAGCACGCGGAACTTTTCGAAGTAGACGTCGCTGTGGCGACCGGACGTCAAGAGGAAATGCCCTCGCAGGACCGCGCCAGCAGACTCGAGCAACTGCCCGAGGTCAACCGATGACGCTGAATGGTTCGAGTTCTCGTTCAATCCTGTTCTCCTCGTCCAGCAACACTATCTTCGGCTGGATAGGTTCATCGGTGAGCGCGAACGCAGCAATGATCACTCGCTCGCCCGGTTTGAACAGGTTAGCGGCGCCGCCGTTCAGGCCCACGACGCCCGGGGGGCCGCCAAACGCGTAGGTCTCAATTCGCGCGGTGGATTCGACGGCCCAGATGTGTACCAACTCGCCGTTCTGGATTCCGACGCGCTTCATGAGTTCAGCGTCGATCTCGATGCTGCCGATGTAGTCAGGGTTCGCGTAGGTCACGCGAGCATGATGCAGTTTTGACTTGAGCAGTTGGACGAGACGCATCGCGTTGTTCGATGGCCGGCCTGGCGCCGCCCCATTAGGGGTCGGTGGCCTTGCGCCGAGCGGGGTGTGCAGCGCGGCGTTCGAAGGCCGCTGCTACGCCTCCCAGCGACATGATACCAACGCCCAGCCAAACCAGGGCCGTCCAGGGCTTGTAGGTGAGTTCGATTGGGTAAAGGGGCTTAGCGAAGTCGAGCCGTATCCAGACGGCGTGGTCCTTTGGGTCCGCCCGGTCGAGCACGGCAAGATAGCGCTCGCCCAGCGGCGCGGCCTGGCTGTCGACGCCGGCCCGGTCGAGCTTCAGCGCAGGCGCCAGGCGCACGGGCCCGTCGGGCGTGGAAAGCCTGAGGTCGGCCACCAGTCCGAAGCCCGGCTCGCCATGCACGCCGACGGTTCGCAGGGCGGTGACCACGGCCGGCATTCCACCGAGATCGCCCGGTATACCGACCTCCAAGCGCACGGCCTCCGCGGCAACGCGCTGGGGAGGGTGGACGGTCAGGTATAGGTCGCGCGAAAGGCCCCGCACGATGCCCGGCCGGGAGATCGGGTCCTCGCGCCCTTCCGGCGTCTCGGCGAAGTAGAGCCCCGGCCGGGCGACGGCGGTTCCGCCACGGTCGTCGACGAGTTCGAACCGCACGCGGTTGTCCGGGTCCGTCAGCCCGCGGGTCGGTCCGAGAAGCGAGACCGTGTACTCCAGCGCCCGAGCGGGCGTCCCCTCTCCCACCATCGCGTCGGCCTTTCGCTCCAATCCCCGCGAGACGATCAGGCCGAGCAGCGTGACGGCCAGTCCGAGGTGCGACAGCGCCGCGCCGAGCGACCCCTTTCGCACGCGCGCGATCGCCGCCACCGAGGCGAACAGGCACAACCAGGCGAGGAAACCGATCCAGGGCAGGAGCGGCGCCTGCAGGCCGAACGGCATCGTCACGCGGGCGCCGGGATCGGGTCGCGCGCCGAAGGCCGGGTTGAACGCGGCGACCATCGCCAGACCCAGCGCCGCCAGCGAGAGCGCCAGCACGTTGCCGAGGCGGTCGGCCAGCGCCCGGCGGGTCGCCCCAAGAGAAAGCAGCGGCGTCGCCGCCATCGCCAGCATGAGGGGAGGGAAGAGCCAGGCCATCACCCGGTGGTACTGGGCCTCCCCGACGTTCCGCGGCGGCTGACCGGATAGCACCATCTTCAGCGGAACGCTCATCCCGATCGCCGTGACGACCGCGACGGCCATGAGCAGGCCGATGCCGAGGGCCAGCAGCCGCTCGCGCGGGGAGCGGGCAACCGCAGAGGGTTCGGTCCTGCGCCCGCGCCAAACCAGCACGCCCAGGAAGCCGAGCGCGGAGACGGTCATCATCGCGGCCAGTACGACGAGCGCAACGGGGTTCATGCGCGCGTAGCTGTGGACGCTGGCGTCGGCGAGGATGCCAGAGCGGGTGAGCGCCGTGCCGTAGCAAAAGAACAGGAACGGCAAGCCGGCCAGAAGGGCGTGATAGGGCCTTCCGCCCTTGAGGAACGCGGCGTGCACGAACGCCAGACAGGCCAGCCAGGGCACGAGGCCCGCGTTCTCCACCGGGTCCCACACCCAAAACCCGCCCCAGCCCAGCGTTTCGTAGGCCCAGAAACCGCCCAGGCACAACCCCAGCCCAAGCAGGGCGGAGGCCAGCACCGCCCACGGGCGGACGGTGGGGATCCAGCCGTCGAGGTCGCCGGACGCCAGCGCTGCGACCGCCAACGCGAAGAGCAACGTCAACGCCCCGAATCCGAGGAAGATGACCGGCGGGTGGGCGACCAGCCAAGGGCTGATGAGCGATGGCGACAGCCCCAAGCCGTTCTCGGGCGCCGGCCCGGGCAGGCGCGAAAAGGGCGATTCGTAGGCCAGAACGACGGAGAGCGCCCCCAGGAACAGCGCGTAGACGATGGTCGTCCCGCGTCGGTACGCTCCCAAAGAGCGCTGCGGCGCCAGGCCAAACACAGCGGCGGCGCAGGCCCAAAGAAGGAACGAGCCCTGCTGCCCAGACCAGACTCCGGCCAACTTGTACGGCCAGGGCAGGTCAAGGGCGCAGTGGTTGAAGACGTACAGGTACTCGAACCGACCGGCAAGCAGAAGGCCGACCAGCGCGGCGAACGCGCCGAAGAGCGACGCGCAGCCGAGGCCAAACGCCCAAGCCCCGGCGCGGGTCGCATAGGGACTCCGCCGACCGGCCAGCGCCCAAGCGAGGACCGAAGCGGCAAAGAAGCCGATCGCGGCGAAGACAAGGCCGCGTCCGACCGTCCCCAAGGCGCCCCAGTCCACGGTCAGCGGCCCTCCGTTTGGGGCACGGACGGGCGGTCGGGCAGCAGGGCGGCGATCGCGCGGGCTTTCATGTCGAACGGAACCACCTTCCGCTAGTCTACGCGCCGGGACGGGCTCTACGCGCGGGCGTAACGCTCGACGAGCTGCGGCCAGGTGGCCGTCTCGATCGCCTCTCGGATCTCGGCCATGAGCCGAGCGTAGAACGAGAGGTTGTGGAGCGTGGCCAGGCGCATCGCCAGCGCCTCCTCGGCCTTGAACAGGTGCCGCAGGTAGGCCGCCGAGTAGCGCTGGGTGGCGGGGAAGACCGAGCCGGGGTCGAACGGGCCGTCGTGGTCCGCCCAGCGCGCGGCCAACGGGTTCACCCGTCCCTGAAGCGTGTAGAGCGCGTGGTGGCGCGCCATGCGGGTGGGCAGCACGCAGTCGAAGAGGTCCACGCCCGCCGCGACGCCGTGCAGGATGTCCTTGGGGTGGCCGACGCCCATCAGATACCGCGGTTTCTTGGCGGGCAAGAGCGGCGCGACCAGGCTGACGATGGGGCGTTGCATCTCGGTCGGTTCGCCCACGCTGACGCCGCCGATCGCGACGCCGTCAAACGGAAGCGAGCCGATGGTGGCGGCGGACTCGCGCCGAAGCTCCTCGTGCACGCCGCCCTGGACGATGCCAAAGACGGCCTGGCCCTCCCTTCGGGCGTCCAGGTTGCGCGGGGCCCAGAGGTGGGTGCGCTCCATCGCCTCGCGCGCTTGCTCCGGAGTGCAGGGGTAGGGCGGGCACTCATCGAGCGACATGCTGACGTCCACGCCGAGCTGGCCCTGGATGCCGATGGAGCGCTCCGGCGTCATGAACAACTCGGAACCGTCCAGGTGGGATTTGAACCGCACGCCCTCGTCGCTGATGGAGCGCATGGAGGAAAGGCTCATCACCTGGAATCCACCCGAGTCGGTGAGGATGGCGTGCGGCCAGCCCATAAAGCGGTGAAGCCCGCCGAGGCGCTCCACCACGTCGGCGCCCGGCCTGAGGGCCAGGTGATAGGTGTTCGAGAGCACGAGCTGGAAACCGAGCGCTTCGAGGTCCTCGCTCCCCATCGTCTTGACCGTGGCTTGGGTCCCGACGGGCATGAAGGCGGGCGTCTCCACCGTGCCGTGCGGCGTGTGGAGACGCCCACGGCGCGCCCCGGTGAAGGGGCAGGTGGCGATCAACTCGTACTCGATGGGCATGTTGCGCTAAAACCGGATGCCGGCGGTGAAGTGGAGCTGGTTCTGGCCTTGGTTGTTGCCGCACGTTCCGGCGTTGGACACGTGGAAGAACCGGCAGCCAAAGAAGATCTCGCCGCCGCGGATCGGCGCGGCAACGCCCACACCGATTACCGGCGTGGTGTTCCAGTTGCTGTCCAGGTCCTGGGTTCTGATGTTGGCGTACTGGTAGCCCAACCCCAGCTCCAGGTAGGTGGGCAGTCCCCCGTCGCAGCGGCGCCAGTACCGGGCGAGCACGATGCCGCCATACGAGTGGGAGTGGTTCACCGGCAGGCCGTCGAAGCCCTGGCCCTTGGTGTACTGGTAGTAGGCGTCGTAGACGATCTGCGCGCGGTGCGAGCGCCAGCGCAGTTTGGGTTCGGGCTTGGCGTATTCGATGCCGTAGATGCCGCCACGCCGGGTGTCCTCCGAGCCCAGGATCGGCTGGCCGAAGGTCGGGCCGGCCCAAAGGAGCCAGTAGGTCTGATCGGCCCGGTCGACGTTCGTGTAGGACTCGGGGGCGGAGTCGGTAGGTCCCGTAAGTGCGAAAGCCGCGACGCTGAGGGCCGCCGCAGCAAGCAAGAGAAGTGGGCGCATAGCCGAATGGACTTTACCGGAAAGGGGGGTGAGGTACGATGGTCTTCTACCTCCATGGGGACCAAGCTCCCGACCGTCGTCATCGTGGGCCGACCGAACGTCGGCAAAAGCACGCTCTTCAACCGTATCGCTGGGCGCCGGATCGCCGTCGTTCAAGATACGCCCGGCGTGACGCGCGATCGACTCTACGCCGACTGCGCTCACAAGAACCGCCGTTTCCAACTCGTGGACACGGGCGGCATCCTGTTCGGCGATGAGGACCCGCTGATCGAGCAGATCCGGGTCCAGGCCGAGGTCGCCCTGGCCGAGGCGGACGTGGTGCTGTTCATGGTCGACGCCGGCGAGGGGCTGAACGCGGCGGACTGGGATCTGGCCGATCGGCTCCGCGGCTTCGAGCGCCCGATCTACGTGGTGCCCAGCAAGGCGGACAACCCCGACCGAGACCTGCAGTCCGGCGAGTTCCACGCGTTGGGCATCGGCGAGGTGTTCCCGGTCAGCGGCATACACGGGCGCGGCATCCCCGCCCTGATGGACCGCGTGGTCGAAGGTTTCAAGGTCAGTAAGGAAGGCGAGGCCCGTCCGGAGACGCGGCTCGCCATCGTGGGGCGCCCGAACGTGGGGAAGTCCTCGCTGCTCAACGCTTTCGCCGGTGAGAAGCGGGCGATCGTCTCGGACATCCCGGGCACGACTCGTGACGCCATCGACATGCTCGTCGAGTTCAAGGGCGAGCCGATGCGCCTGATCGACACCGCCGGCATCCGCCGACGGGGCAAGGTGCAGGGCAGCGTCGAGTACTACATGGTGCTCCGCGCCACGCGCGCGGTGCAGCGCGCCGATTGCGCGCTCATCGTGGTGGACGGCGTGGAGGGGCTGACCGACGGCGACAAGCGGGTGGCCAAGGCGGCGCACGATTTCGGCAAGGCCGCCGTGTTCATCGTGAACAAATGGGACCTGCGCGAGCCGCCAGACGGCAACCTGGGTCGCACTTCGCCCATCAAGAAGGATTTCATAGCCGCGCTCCGGAACGACATCCCGGAGATCGGTTACGCCCCGGTGCGATTCACCAGCGCGCTCGAAAGCAAGGGGCTCGAGGGCGCGCTGAACGCCGTGCGCTTGGCCGTGGAGAACTGGCGCTTCCGCATCCCCACCGGCCAGTTGAACCGAATCGTGCAGGACGCGGTGTTCGAGAAGCCGCTTTCGCGCAAGGGCAGACCGCTGAAGGTGTACTACTGCACCCAGCCGGAGGTGTGCCCGCCCACGCTCATCCTGTTCTGCAACGATCCGGAGTTGATGCACTTCTCGTACGTTCGGTACCTGGAGAACGCAATTCGCGCCGCCTTCCCCTTGGAGGGCACGCCGGTCCGCCTGATCCCGCGCGCCAGCCGGAACGCCGGCGAATAGCATACGCCGGTGTAAACTCGGCGCCATGCTCGCCATCCTGTGCGCCGCCGCGATCCTGCACGCCACGCCCGCCGTCGCCGCAGACCGCCTCGATGTGGGTGAGCGGCTGAAGCTCGCCGAGGTGCTATGGGCGGGCGACTCGACGCGCGCTCGGCGGCAGCGCGCCGTCGCGCAACTCCGTTACGCCTCGCTGGCGATCTCCCGCGGCGACCGTTCCGCCGCCTGTCGGCGGCTGGACCTGGCGATCGCGGCGCTGGAGGGCCGCGCCCCCCAGGTCGAGGACGCAGTGAGCCTGCGGTTCGAACCTCCGTATTGCGAACCCTCCGAGAGCGGCCGCCTGTTGATCGGTTGGGCGTACCCGACGTCGGGCAAGCCCGTCCGCGTCTCCATGGGCGGGCGAAGCGTGACCGTCCGCCCCGGCGAACGACGGTCGATCTCGGTGGCGGCGTCGGCGCTGAACCCGGACTACGCGCGGGACCCCGAGGCGGGGGTTCTCGTGCCGGTGCAGGTGGGCGCCAACCGGCGGAGCGCGTTCCTGAGCGTCGTGAAGCATTTCCAGCGCCGACTGGGGGCGCTGCGCGACGCCGCGAACCTGTGCGCTAAGGCCATCGCCCGAATGGTGACCGGACGACTGGGCCGTGGCTTGGAGTTCGACGAACCGCTCATCGAGCCGCTCTTCCTGGCTGAGGAGCTGGAGTCGGGGGAGGCGTCGCTCGCAAGCCTTGAGCAGCTCCCCTCGGCCCGCCAGGGCTCGACCGTGCTGCGCGCGGCGTTCCCGCCGAAGCTGGAGGGGAGCCCGACGGTGGTGATCGCCCTGCCCGACGCGGGCGGCTCGGAGAACACGTTCTTCGAGAGCTGCGGGAGGGGGGCGGCGATGCGCGAGGCGCTTCGGCGCGGTTGGGCGTTCGTCGGCGTGGCGGACGGCGAAACGGCCGCGGCGGACGCCCTCGAGTGGCTGCGCAAGGTGCGAGGCGTCGAGCCGGAACGGGTGTTCCTTATCGGCCGGGGCAAAGGCGCGGACCTCGCCTTGCGGGCGGCGGCCCTCAACCCCAAGGCGCCGGCGGTCGCGCTGTTCGCCCCCGACGAGGGCGTCCTGCCGGTTGGGAGCGAGGAGATCGCGATCTTCCTGGCCGTCGGCAAGCAGGACGCGCCGGAGCGGTGCATGGCCGCGCGGGCGTTGGCGGCGAAGCTGCAGGGGGCCCCTACGTTCCAGTTCAGGCAGTTGGAGCCCTGCGAACACCTGATGGTCGTGGGCGAGGCGGCCGGCGACGCCTACCGGTTCCTGGACGCGCAGGCGCAAGCCCAGGGGGCAGGAGCCCGCGGCAGGTAAGATCCCGGCCATAATCCCACGTTTGGGTTAGGAGGCCGGACTTGCCGGACGACAAAGCAGAATTGGAATCGACCTCATTTGCCCCTGAAGAGCAGCCGCAACAGACGACCGAGGAAGTGGAACAGCCTCAAGAGCCCGAAGCTCAGGCGGTCGACCTGCAGGCGGAGTTGATCGCCCAACTGACCAGCGAGCGCGACGCCCTGAAGGACCAGCTATTGCGCGTGATGGCCGAGGCGCAGAACATCCAGCGCCGCATGCGGCAACAACGCGACGCCGAGCGCAAATTCGCGTCGGAGGGGCTCGTGCGCGACATCCTCCCCGTGCTCGACAACTTCGAGCGGACCCTCAGAGCCGCCGAGAAGAGCCCGAGCATCGAGAAGCTGATCGACGGCGTGCGGGCGGTGGAGAAGCAGTTGCGCCGGGCCTTGGCCACGGCCCACGTGGCGAAGATCGAGGCTGTGGGCGTCCACTTCGACCCCAACAAGCACGAGGCCTTGGCGGTGGGCACTACCGATGAGGCCGAAGAGGACACCGTTCTCGAGGAGATCTCGGCCGGCTACACGCTGCACGACAAGGTCATCCGCCCGGCCCGCGTGAAGGTCGCCAAACGCCCATGAGCCGGCGGTTGTTCGGTACCGACGGGGTCCGGGGCGTGGCCAACGTCAAGCTGACTCCCGAACTCGCTTTCAAGGTGGGGCAGGCCGCGGGCCGCTACCTCCTCGCTCAGGGCTGGGCGCCTCGGGTCGTGATGGGACGCGACACCCGGCGCAGCGGCCCGATGCTTGGCGCGGCCCTCGCCGCAGGCTACTGCTCGGCGGGCGTCGACGTCCTGTCGCTGGGCGTCATCCCGACGGGCGGCATCAGCTTCGTCGCGCGTACCGGCGAGTACGGAATGGGCGCGGTCATCTCGGCCAGCCACAACCCGGCGACCGACAACGGGATCAAGCTGATCGGCCACGACGGCCGCAAGCTGCCCGACGCCGCTGAACGCGAGATCGAGGGGCTAATGGAGTCCGAACTGCCCGAGCGGCCCGAAGGCGCGAAGGTGGGCGACCTGGTCACCAGCCGGGACGAGGTCGATCGGTATCTTCAGTATCTGCTCGGCATCGTGGAGGAGCGCCTGGACGGCCTGACCGTGGCCGTGGATGCGGCGGACGGTGCGGCCAGCGAGTTGGCGCCGGAGCTGTTCCGGCGGCTCGGTGCGAAGGTCTGCGTGGTGAACGGCTCCCCCGACGGGATGAACATCAACGCGCGGGGCGGGGCGACCAAGCCGGGCGTTATCCAGAAGGTCACGCCCGAGTCGGGCGCCGACCTGGGCATCGCCTTCGATGGCGACGCCGACCGCGCGGTCTTCAGCGACGAGCAGGGAAGGCTCATCAACGGCGACCGGACGATGGCGATGTGGTGCGCGCACTGGCGGAAGTACGGCGTCCTGGAGCCCGCGGCCGTGGTCGGCACCGTCATGAGCAACGGCGGCTTCGAGCAGTACATGGCGTCGCAGGGCATCAAGTTCGAGCGGACGCCGGTGGGCGACAAGCACGTCGCGGCGCGCCTGACCGAGATCGGCGGCCGGGTCGGCGGCGAGCAGAGCGGCCACATCATCTTCACCGAGCGCGGCGTGACCGGCGACGGGCTGATCACGGCGCTTGAGGTGCTTCGCGTGATGAAGCGCGAGGGGCGCGCGGCCTCGGCCTTCTACGGCGATTTCGAGAACTGGCCGCAGGTGCTGGTCAACATCAGCGTCTCCAAGCGGGAGGGTTGGGACGCCCAACCGGAGATCCAGGCGGCTCTCCGGCAGGCCGACGCCGACCTGGCCGGACACGGCCGCGTGGTGGTTCGCCCGAGCGGCACACAGCCGATGATCCGGGTGATGGTCGAGGCCGACGCCTACGACCTTCGCGACCGCGCCACCGACCAGATCGTGGAAGCATTCCAGAAGGCGCTAAGCGGTAAGGTTTACAGCCGGGTGGACCTGACTCATGCTTTGGGCGATTGACGTAGGGAACACGCACACCGTAGTGGGTGTGCATGACGGCTCGTGGCGGGCGGTCTGGCGGCTCTCAAGCTCCTCCAGCCGAACCGAGGACGAGTTGGCCTCGTTGCTGCGCGGGCTGTGCGAGCTGGCGAACGTCTCATTCGAGGCCGAGGGGATCATCGTGGCCTCGGTGGTTCCGGCGGTGAACCACGCCATCGAGCACCTGGGGCGGAAATGGTTGCACGTGCCGGTGAAGTTCCTTCGGTCCGGCCGACAGGTGGGGTTGCCGGTCAGCTACGAGCCGCCTGAGGCGGTCGGCGCCGACCGCATCGCCAACGCGTTGGCCGCCATCCAGCGGTACTCGGCCCCGGTGGTGGTGGTGGATTTCGGGACGGCCACGACCTTCGATTGCGTGGGCGCCGACGGCGCCTATCGGGGCGGTTCGATCCTCCCGGGCCTGTCGCTTTCCGTCGAGGCCCTGCTCAGCAAGACGGCGAAGCTGCCGCAGTTTGAGCTTGAGGTGCCGGAACGCGCGGTCGGGCGGAACACCATCGAGTCGCTGCAGTCGGGCGTGATGTACGGGTATGCCGGGGCCATCGACTCGCTCGCAAGGCGCGTGAAGGCGGAGCTTGGTGGCCCGACGCGCGTGGTGGCCACCGGCGGGCTGGGCGCGGTCTTCAAGGACCTGTGCGAGGAGATCGAGGCGTACGAGCCCAACTTGACGCTCGACGGCCTGCGGTTGGCCTGGCAGGCGATGTAGCGCCTACTCGCCGGGCGCGGAGCCGGCAAGCGCGTCCAGCGCCTCTTCGAGCAACTCAGGGTCCTTCACGACGCGTTGGCCGTAGAAGGTCGTGCCCATGTTGAACCGGATCCCGCTCACGCGGGCGCGCCGGGCGTACTTGGCGACCTTTCCCGCGATGATCCAGTCGGCGGCCTTGTCCATGCCGGGTTCCGGAACCACAAGCGTCGCCATCAAGCGCATCCATCGGTCGATCGGCTGCACGTAGATGCGGTCGGCCGGCTCGATGCGGTCCTCCACTCCGAAGTAGTAGGCCACGTCGCGCATGAAGGTGGAGGTGCTCTTTGGCCCCACCCCTCGGATGTCGACGATCCGGAGGAACTGGGGCTCCAGACGGCCGGTCTTGGAGATGCCCTGAAGCATCCAGCCGGCGATCGAACCCACGTTGTCCAGCCGGTAGATCTCCTGGGCGAGCTCAAGCATGCCCTGAATCAGGCCGCGGTTCTGGGGTTCGTTGCTCTTGTGCCGCCGCTCGACGCAAAGGGCGTCGAAGGCCTGCCAGAGCGCCGTCCCGTCGGCCTGGGCGAGCACGCGGTCGAACGGCTTGCCTTCGCTGACCCGTTCGAGGGCCTGTCGGGAGATGTCGGAGAGGATGTCGCGGTCCTTGCCGCGGCGAGCGAAGGCGTAATGGCCGTAGAACGCCAGGAGGCAACGATAGGCGCCCGCGAACGCGTTGCGGATGTCGTTCGCATCCTCCGACTCCGCACCTGTTGCCTCGAACAGGTGCGGAGCCAGAAACTCGGACACGTAGCTGTCCGCGTATTCACCCGCGACCCTTCGCAGAATCGCGACGGTCCTGGGGTTGAGGAGATCCTGCTGCAATCGGGCCTCTGCTCTCTTTAGTTTTTACGAAATCCAGCGACCCTAGAACCTGGCGTCGGAGGCCATGTTCGTCAGGTAAGGCAACGTGGGCGTCTGTTTGCTGCCGACGCCGTTCGTTCCGGTATCGCCCTTGCGGATGTCGTAGAACACCTGCCAGCCGAAATCGGTGATCGGCACGCGATTGGTGTGGAAGGCGTTCAGGACGCTCGCCATGGCCTTGGCGAAGACGCCGACCAGCTTGCCGTCGCGCACGAAGCCAAGACAGGAATCGCCGGGCGAGGTGGACTGCATCTGGGCGATCGCCCCGACCAACGGGACCTCCATGCCGAAGTAGCGTCCGTTGACGATGGGCCGGTTGGCTTCGAAGAATGCGAACACCTGGGCGCCGCGGCCCATGAACAGCTTGTAGAGGTCCGCTTTGGGGACCATCGAAGCCTTGTCCGAGGGGCTCTCGGTGTCGATCCCGGCGAGGTAGTCCTTGCCGTCGATGTTGACGCCGGCGCCGCTGAAGAAGATGGTGACGGTGGCGTTGGCGCCGACCCTGGCCGCGAGGGCGGCCGCGCTCTTCTGGATCTGCTCCGCGGTGGCGTTCGTGACCACGTCGACGTTCTCCTCGGGGTAGCCGGCTGTCTCGACCAGCGCCTCTCGCACGAGCATCGCGTCGGCGGCGGCGAACTCAAGCTTCCCATCGGGGATCGCGCTCTCCGAGTTGCCGATGACCAACGCGAACTTGTTGGCCTGCGCGGCAACGCGACCCGTAAGCGGGTTGCCGTTGGCGGTATTCGGCGAGACGGTCGTCACGTTGTTGACCTTGACGGGGGCGCCTGGGGTGGTCGCCGTGGCGACCTTGCCGGTGGCGGCGGCGATGGCCGCGATCTCCTCCGGCGCCACGAACTGCGTGTCGACCCTCCAAGCCATCTTGGCGGCCTTCGCCGCGCGGGCCTCGAGGTTGCGGCTGCCCTCGATGTCGCGGGCGCGGTTGTAGGCCTGACCGAGGAAGTAGTAGGTCTCTGGGCTCTGCTGGCCCTTGTTCAACAGGGTCTCGAACTCCGAGATCACGGCCTTGAGCAGCGTGCTGCGCTCGCCCTGGTCCTTGGTGGCGTCGGCCTGCCGGAAGCCGGCATAGGCGCCGCCGAAGTTGGGCGAGTAGGGGGCTCCCCCACGCCAGCGGCGGGGCTCAGAGACGGGGCCGGGCAGGTTGGTTGGCCCAGACTGATCCTCGGGGCGGATCGCCTTGGCCTCAAGGAACGCTGCGCGCGCCTCGGACCACTTGCCGTCCTTGGCGGCGGAAAGCGCCTTGTCGTAGGCGTCGCTCCAGCTCTGCGCCGAACAAACGGCGAGGACGCCCGTGGTGAGCGCCAACACTGCCACTAGTCTCTTAAGCCTCATCCTTGCCACCTTACTTCTTGCCGATCTTGTAGGTTAGTGCGAGCGCGATGTCCATCTGGCCGCCCTGCTCGGGCGACGCGAAGTTGAGGTCGACCGCGTAGTCGCCGTTCTCTGGCCGATAGCCGATGCCAAACGTCAAGGCGTTGCGGCTGCTGAAGCCGTCGCCGCCGGACGGTACCGCGTTGAAGCCGAGCCGAATCGGGATCCGAGCGTTCCACCGGGCCAGGTTGTACTCGACGCCGCCGCCGACCGTCGCGTAGTTCTTGCGCGAAAGCACGGCGTCCCTTTCGCCGCCGAAGTAGTAGTCGACCTGAGCGCCGTAGACCAGGAAGTCCTGCGTTCCGCGGATGCTGTCGGTGCGAGCGGCAAAGCCGCCGGACAGCCGGCCGGGGATCGTGTCGATGTAGGGCTTCGTGTCGTCGTTGTCCTTCAGCTTGATCGGCGTGCGCACGCTGAGCCCGAGCATCAGGTTCGGCGTGGCCGGCGGCGTGTACTGAACGCCGGCGATCGCGCCGATGCCGTTGCCGTTGCCGGATAGCTGCGTGGTGGTCGGCAGAATCCCGGTGTCGGTATACGTGACGTACCGGTCGTCTCGCACGTACTGGTTGGCGACCACCAAACCGGCGCCGACGTTGGTGCTGTGGTTGAGCGACTTGCCCCAAGCGACCGTGAACAGGTCGGTTTTGGATTCGAGCAGCTCAGAGTAGGAGTCCACCGTGAGCGCGCCGTCGGCCAGACCGGCGCCGTGCGCGAAGTCGCGGACGTAGCCGCCGACCGTGTACGAGAGCCCGATGGCGCCGTTCTCACGTCCGCCGGCGCCCTTGAGCGGCATCGCCAAGCCGAAGTGGCTGATCGCCCGGCTGCCGACGAAGTTGCTCGTGTCGTAGGTCGGGTTCCGGAAATCGCCCCGGAAGCGGTTGTCCGATTCCGGCAGGTTGCGGAACACGACGCTCATCGTCGGGTCGGCGACGAATGCCAGACCGGCCGGGTTATAGGCCGTGGACAGGGTGTTGGCGTCCGAAGCGTAGGTGCCGCCGCCCATGCCCATCGCCCGACCACCGGCGTCGAGGGCGTTCATGAGATCGGGGATCTGCGCACACGCGAACGAACTAGCGGCGCTTGCCGCTGCGACGATCCAATAACGCTTCCGTGCTATCACCGGTTTTTCTCCTCGATTCAATAACGAGATAAGCCTACCTTTTGATGCGGTCCCAATCAAAGATTCGATGATAGGAACACGCATACGACACGCTATGTTTTCGGTGGTTTAGTTCCCGATTTTCAGGGGTACCACCTGAGTGACGGCCTGGTTGCCCGCGCGGTCGACGGCGCGCACCACCAGTCTGAACTGTGAGGGGAGGGCGCGGGAGTACTGGATGCGCCCCGACCAGGACATCGTGTTGCCGTTTGCCCGGATGCTCCGTCGGGCGACCAAACCGATGGTGGACCCGTCCAGGCGCTGAAGGCTCACGGTGATGCCGTTGATGTTGACCGAGTTGGCGAACTGGTCGACCAGGTCGATGGCCACCGCGATGTTGGTCTTGGGGCGGAGCCTTGCGCCGCTGCTGGGCGTCTGGACCGTGATGCTCGGGGCGACGCGGTCGACCGTCACGGAGATGGTCTTCGTGTTCGTGTTCTTGGCCAGGTCCTCGGCCTTGATCGTAATGGTCTGGCCGCCGTCGTCGCGGATGGAGGAGGTGTCCCAATTGACGACGAACGAGTCGGTGGTCCCGCTGTTGTTCGGGATGTCCCGACTGCTGATCTGGACGCGCCACTCCTTCATGTTGTGCTCCTCGAGCGCCGCGGAGATCGGCACGATGCCGCGGACGAAGGAGCCGGTGATCGGGTTGGTGTCCTTGAACCGGGGGATGTTGACGTCTACGTTCACCAAGAACGGGGTGATCGTGTTGTAGGTGGCGCCGGGCTCGCTCGGCACGACCGTGATCCGGTACTGTCCCTCGGGGGTCGAGTCACTGAAGTTCAGCGGCATGCTGCCGTTGATCTTGTGGTCAGCGTCCGGGTCGAAGTCCTGCTGCGAGGTGATCTGGACGGTGGGGTCCGCGACGTTCGTGGCGGTGACCACCACCCGCACCTGGTGGTAGGCGTCCTGGACGGTGAGCTTCACCGTGTTGTTCTTGCCGAGGAAGTCCCCCGCGTTCGGGGACGTTACCGTGATCGTGCCCGCCAGGGACACAACCGACATAGCCATCGCCGCGAAGATCCATACCGCTCGCATCATGGTTCTCTCTTGGCCATCAGTATAGCCGGATCAATTGTAGACGATGGATTCAATAAACTCACCTACTCCGGCGTCATCGTTGGCAGAAACCACGCGAGTGGCGGCGTCGCGCACCTCCTGAACGGCATTTGCCATCGCTCCGGAGTAGCCGGCCCACTGCACCATCTCCAGGTCGTTGAGGTAGTCGCCGATGGCGGCCACCTGCTCGCGGGCCAGTCCCATGTGTTTGGCCACGGCCTTCACTCCGGCCCCCTTGTTGATGTTGGGGGGCAGGAACTCGATGTAGTCAGGTTCGGAGATGGTGATCGCCACCTCGTCTTGCGAGAGCATCTGGTTCAGCCGCTCCCGGTGGAGCTGGATCTTCTCGGGCGTGTCGATGAACAGCACCTTCGTGGGCGAGAGCTCAGCCATGCCCTCCAGGTTCAGGAGTTCGGGGTCGATGTTCTTGACGCGGCTCTGGTACAGCGCGCCCCACGGGTCGTCCCTGCTGAAGTAGAGCCGGTCGCGGACGTAGACGTTCACATGCACGCCAGTCTCCTCGGCGTAGGCCAGCAGTCGGTCGCGCACGCCGGCGGGTACGCCGAAGTGGTGGATCTCCTGCAGGTTCTCGTCCACGACGTAGGCGCCGTTGCAGGTGACCAGCGGCGTCCGTAGGCCCAGTTCGTCGGCGTAGGGCCGGATGCCGGTGATCATGCGGCCGCTGGCGAGGGTGACGGTGATGCCGCGCTCGGTGGCTGCGGCGATGGCTTGGACGTTGCGGGCGGGAATGGTCTTCGCGGTATCGAGCAGGGTGCCGTCCAGGTCGATTGCGATGAGCTTGATGGGTGAGCGCATCCGATCGGTAAATACCCGTTTTCCTGCGGGAACGCTGAGACCCGTAAAGTTGCCGTGCCCCGACGCCGATTATTGAGAGAGCAGTGGAGCCCAGGAAGGACTGACAATGGCATCGAACGGCGTAACGACTGATGAGCAGCAAACCGTAGTGTTCCGACTCGGCGGGGAATCGTACGGCATCGAGATATTCCGCGTGAACGAGATCATACGTATCCGTGAGATCACGCCGATCCCGCGTACCGAGTCGCACATCCGCGGGTTGGTCAACCTTCGGGGCAAGACCATCCCCGTGGTCGACCTCCGCGCCAGGTTGAACATGGCGTCGCAAGAGGATTCCGATACCACCCGCATCATCGTCGTCGAAGGCGAGCACGGCAACGTGGGGATCGTTGTGGACGCGGTCACCGAGGTGATCACGCTGGAGAACCAGCAGATCGAAGACACGCCGCCGCTTGTGGCGAACTTGTCGACGGACTTCGTGCGCGGGGTCGCCAAGGAGGAGGGGCACTTGATCACCCTCCTGGACCTGGACAAAGCTCTGGCCGCGTGACGCGGCAGACCGGAAGCAGAAGACGATGAGCGCTGAACTCGATATGAGCCAATACCTCGACCTGTTCCTCCAGGAGGCGGAGGAGCAGCTCGAGGTCCTTGAACAGGAGACGCTGAAACTCGAGGAGGACCCTGCGGCCGAGAGGCTGCAGACCATCTTCCGTGCCGCCCACACGCTGAAGGGCAGCAGCCGTGCGATGGGCCTCGCCCACTTCGCGGAGCTGACGCACGAGATGGAGAACGTCCTCGATCAGCTTCGAAACGGCCAACTATCGGTTAGCACTCACATCGCCGACCTCCTGCTGGCGTGCATCGACACCCTGTCGAAGATGGCCGATTCGGTGCGCGACGGGCAGGGCGACGACGTGCCGTGCGAGGGACTGGTGACCGACCTTCAATCCCTGAGCGGCGCGGCGCCGAAGGCCGACGCCACCGAGCCGACGGAGCAAGCGGAGCCGACGGACGGCTTTGCGAGCCTCCTCACGCCGGAGGGAGCGGCCCTGGTGGCTCAGGCGGCGGAGACCGCCCCGGTGCTCCACGCCAAGGTGCGCCTTACCGCGGACTGCGTGATGAAGTTCGCTCGCGCCTTCATGGCCATCAACGCGGCCGAGGCGAACGGCAGCCTGGTCCTCAGCGTCCCCGAGCGGTCCAGGCTCGAAGACGAGGAGTTCGACCAGGAGTTCGAGCTGTTTTGCCAATGGAACGGCGAGCCGGATGAGCTTCTGGCGAAGCTGCAGGCCGTCAGCGAAGTGGAGTGGTGCAGCCTTACCCCGTGGGTGGGCGCCCTGCCGGACGACGAGACGATGGCCGCTTCCACCGACGAAGCGACGGCGTCTTCGGACGGCCGTCCCGAGGGGGGCAAGGATGCCAAGCCGCAGGCCGCCGGCGGCCGCAAAGCGGAGACCGGGCAGACCGTGCGCGTCGACGTTGCCAGGCTCGACAACCTGATGAACCTGGTCGGCGAACTCGTCATCGACCGGACGCGCATCGCGCAGATCGGCAGCGAACTCGCGGCCGAATACCGCGACGACAACGTGGACGCGCTGGCCGAGACCGTCGGGCACATCGCTCGGATCACCGGCGACCTTCAAGACCAGATCATGAAGGCTCGGATGTTGCCGATCGAGACGGTGTTCAACCGGCTTCCGAGGGTGGTGCGGGACCTTACCCACAAGCTTGACAAGGACATCAAGCTCGAACTCCGGGGCGGGGAGACCGAACTCGACCGAAGCGTGATCGAGGTGATCGGCGACCCGCTGCTGCATATCCTTCGCAACAGCGTCGACCACGGCATCGAGCCGCCAGACGAGCGCGAGGCGGCCGGCAAACCGCGTCAGGGGCACATCGTGCTCTCGGCCAAGCACCAGGAGAACCACATCGTCATCGAGATCTCGGACGACGGCTCGGGCATCGACGTGGAGAAGGTGCGGCGCAAGGCGGTCGATCGGGGGCTGGTGACCAAGGAGGCCGCTCAGCGCATGAGCGACAAGGAGGCGATGCAACTCGTCTTCGCCAGCGGACTGAGCACCTCGGACAAGGTGAGCGAGGTTTCGGGCCGAGGAGTGGGGATGGACATCGTGCGGTCCAACATCCAGCGCCTTGGCGGGATCATCGACCTCGACTCGACGGTCGGCGAGGGAACGCGCACCCTGCTGCGGTTGCCCTTGACGCTGGCCATCATCCGCGGCCTGCTGGTGCGGTCCGCCAAGAACGTGTTCGTGATCCCGCTCACCAGCGTGATCGAGACGCTATTGGTGGACAGGAGCGACATCCAGCACATCAACAAGCACGAGGTGATCGTTATCCGAGGCCTTACAACACCGTTGCTGAGGATGCGAGAGCTTTTCTCAATTGCGACCGACAATTCATCTGAGGAAGCCGACAAGCTGTTTGTCGTGATCGTGGGGTTGGCCGAACAACGCCTCGGGATCGTGGTGGACGGGTTGATCGGGGAGCACGAAGTGGTTATCAAGTCGCTCAGCAGTTTCTGCGGCGAGGTTCGAGGGGTAAGCGGCGCCACCATCCTGGGCGACGGCAATGTCGCGCTGATCGTGGACGTCAACGGGATCGTCCCGAAAGAGAGAATCTAGACCATGGCACTGCGATCGGAAAACTATTTGCTGCGGCGCTATATCGAGAAGGCGATGATCGACCTTCCGGCGCTGCCGAGCGTCGTCGCGCTCGTCCTAAGCGCGACGGAACGCGAGACGGTCAACAACGACGAACTGGAGAAGTTGATCGGGACCGACCAGGCGATCCTGACGAAGCTGCTGAAGGTGGTGAACTCGGCCTACTTTGGTTTGCCCAGGCAGATCAGCCACATAGGCCAGGCGATCACGATCCTCGGCCTGCACCAGGTCCGCAACCTGGTGCTCAGCATCGGCGTGCTCAACGCGCTCGCCTCGCCCAGTTCGCGCATCCAGGTGTACCAGCGCAAGTTCTGGCAGCACTCGTTCGCGGGCGCCGCGGCGGCGCGCACGTTGGCGCGGAGCAAGAACCTGAGCCCCGAGGAGGCCGAGTCGGCCTACATCGGCGGCATGCTCCACGACGTGGGGCGGCTGTTCCTGTTCACGTTGTTCAACCTTCCTTACCAGGATGTGATCCGGGAGTCCAATCGGAAGGGCGAGCCGGTGCTGAGCGTGGAGCAACGGGTACTCGGCACCACGCATGCCGAATTGGGCGGCGCCCTCGCCGAACGGTGGAACTTTCCGGTGCCGCTGGTGGCGATGGTCCGCGACCATGAGTCCCCAAGCGAAGCGGGCGGATCGCCTTGCCTTTACTGCGTCCACCTTGCCGACCGGATCGCCGCTCAAGTGGCCGGGTCCGACGTGATCGGGGTGGCCGGCGACGTGGATCCGGGGGCGGCAGCGTGGCTCCAATACGACGAAGTTCAGTTGCAGGCGTTAATTGACGACGCCCAGAAGCAGGTTCAGGCCACCGCCGAGACGCTTGGGGTGTTCTAGGGTTGCGGCGGTAGGCGCGGGTTCGACGGTGACGGCGGGTACTTGATGAGTAACTTTTCGACGACGGGGGTCAGCTTCTCCGGTCTTGCCACCGGCATCGACACGGATTCCATCGTGTCGCAACTGGCCGCGCTGGACCAGGCGCCGATCAAGAACCTCAAGAACCAACAGTCGGACCTGCAGACGCTCCAGAGCGTCTTCAGCCAACTCCGCTCGAAGGTGCAGTCCCTCAACTCGGCGGCGTCGTCGCTGAACATGGCGTCGAGCTACAACACCGTGACCTCGGCGAGCTCGAAGACGGACGTGGCCACGCTGAGCGCCAGCAGCGGCGCGTCGGTCGGCTCCTACCAACTGGCCGTCACGCGCATCGCCAAAGCCGAGAAGATCGCCTCCTCCGCCCAATCCTCGCCCACGACCGCGCTCAACCTCAGCGGAACCTTCGTCGTGAACGGCAAGGCGATCGAGGTGAAGGCCTCGGATACCTTGACCTCGATCGCGCAATCGATCAACAGCGCCGGCGCCGGGGTAACGGCCAGTTTGATCAACGGCGGCGACGGGGCCGCCTATTTGACGCTCACCGCCAACGCCACGGGCGTCGAGTCCAAGATCCAGCTTGGCAACCTGTCGGGCGACCTGTTGGGCTCGCTCGGCCTGACCTCTGGACCGGCATCGGTGCGCGAGGCCGTGGGCGCCGACGCCGCGCGCAGCATGGGCTTCTCCAGCGCCACCGACCCGTTGAGCATCGTGATGGGCGGCACGGCGTCGGGGAGCTTCACTGTGAACGGAGCGGAGGTCGTGGTCGATCTCGCAGCCGACTCGCTGCAGACCCTCGCCGCAAAGATCACCTCGGCGGCCGCCGGCACGGCGACGGCCTCGGTGGTTACCGCCACGGTCAACGGCAAGACGGTCCAGAAGCTGGAGATCAAGGGGGCCGGCGGCGTCATGCCGACCTTTGAGGACCCCAACGGGCTGCTGGGAGCCGTGGGCGTGCTTCAGTCGTCGTACGGCCGCGAGATGATCGCGGCGCAGGACGCCAGCTACAGCATCGACGGCATCTCGATGACCAGCGCCAGCAACACGATCTCCACCGTGATCCCCGGCGCGACGTTCACCTTGGTCAGCGGCAACGAGACTACGCCTTCGACGACAACCCTCACGCTGGAGCGAGACAAGGACTCGCTGGTGGGTCTGTTCAAGAGCTTCACGGACACCTACAACGACCTTCACGACTTCATCAAACAGTACAGCTCGTTCGACAAGAGCACCTACGAGTCGGGCCCGCTGTTCGGCAACTCCGAAGCGGAGCACGTCGAGAACGTGATGGGAGCGTGCCTGTTCGAGAGCGTCGGGTCCGGCGCGTTCACCAACCTGACGCAGATCGGTTTTGGAATGAGCTCCGGCGCCAACCTGACGCTGGACGAATCCAAGCTTAGGGCCGCGCTCGAGTCCGACCCCGAGGGCGTGAGCAACCTGATGATGGCCACCGGCAAGTCGACGAACCCGGACCTGAGCTTCATCGGCGGCGGCACCAACACCAAGGCGTCTGCCGGCTCGGGATACGCGGTGGACATCGCTCGCGTCGCGACGAAGGGGCAGGTCCTGTCGACCATGGCCCAGACGGCAGCGAACGTTGGCGGCGAGATCCTGACCTTCGACGGCAGTCTGTTTGCGAGCCAACCGATCGATTTCACCGTGGACCCCGGCAGCACCGCAGCCCAGTTGGCGGCCAAGATCAACGCCGACTCGCGGCTATCCAGCCTGGTCGAGGCGACCGCCGACGCCGGCGTGCTGAAGGTCACGAGCCTCAAGTACGGGCTGAACGGCAGTTTCACGCTGGTCAGCAACATGGACGCGGCGGACAACACCTCGGGAATCGGCAAGTCCGGCGGGGTCCGCACGGAGGGCGTCGACGTCGCCGGTACCATCAACGGCGAACTGGCGACCGGGAGCGGCCAGTACCTGACCGGCAACGAGTCCAACGAGAACACGGCCGGACTCCAGATCCGCTACGCCGGAACCACCACGGGGTTGGCGGGAAGCGTCTCGTTCTGCCGCGGAATCGCCTCGCTCGTGGGGTACCGGGGCAACGGCTTCACCAACTCGCTGAATGGCACGCTCACCGAGTACGACAAGACGCTCCAGACGCAGATCGACGACCTCACGGCCAGGATCGCCGACATGCAGGCCCGCGCCGACGTGCACAAAGAGGAACTGCGAACGCAGTTCGCCAACATGGAGTCGTCGATCAGCGCGCTGCAACAACAGATGAGCAAGCTGACCGCGCTTTCCGGAACGCTGCTTGCCAACAACAGCAAGTAGCCGCCGCTCTCTCTAGACCCGGGTCAGTATCTGCTCGCGGTTGAACAGCCACACCGTGACGCGAAACGCCACGGCGGCGAGCAGCAGCGTGCTGACCGCGCAGACGGCTACGGCCCCCCAGTCGGCTTTGTCCAGCAGCGACTCGCGCATGCTCATCGCGGCGTTCAGAACCGGCGTGACTCGTGCCCACGCCGAGCGCGAGGCGCCGGTGAAGCCGATGAACTGGCTGAAGATCGCCGGCATGAGCACGATGAAGCTGACCAGGGTCAGGTACGTCTGGGACTCGCGGATGTTGCGCGCGGCGGCGCTTACCGCGGTGAGCAACCCGGCGAACATCAGGACCAGCGGAAGCAGGACGGCGGCGATCGCCGCAATCGACCCGGCCGACAGCGAAAAGCCGGAAGGGAACAGCTCTTGGGTCGCCGGAACGCGGAGCGCGCCCACAAGGACCACGCCGAGCAAGCTGGAAAGGCTGCTCGCCAGGCACACCACCGCCAGGGCGAGGAACTTGCCCGTCGCCAACTCGGACCGCCGCGCCGGGCTCACGAGCAACGTCTCCATCGTCCCCCGCTCCTTCTCGCCCGCGATGAGGTCGCTCACGATGCTCATCCCGCCGTAGAACGCCCATAGCACGATCAGGTAGGGAAGCAGCCCCACGATGGAGGAGCCGGCCAGGCCCCGCTTCTTGTCCAGCGGTTTCTGTTCAAAGGCGATCGGCTCGGCCATCTCCGGGGGCAGGCCGTTGCGACGCAAAAGAACGCCGATCGTTGCGTCGTTCACCTTCGAGATGGCGGCGCGAAGCGCGGCAACCGCAACCGCGGACATCGTTTCGGATTCATCGTAGGTGGCGGTGACCTTGGCGCCGCCACGTTCGAGCTTGGCGGTGAAGTCGGGCGCGAACTCCAGCAGCAGGCGCGCTTCGCCGCTCCGCACGAGCTTCAGCGCCTCCTGCCTATCCGGCGCAGTGAGGACCTTGATGGCCCCCTGCTTTCGGAATGCGTCGAGCACGGGGTTGTCGACTGTGCCGATCGTCGCCACACGGATGTCCGGCCTCTTCGTCACCTGCCGGTCCACGAAGCCGATGAGCGCCATGAACACGATGATCAGGAACACCGGCGCCACGAACGCGCCGAACACCACGCGTCGGTCGCGCAGCATCTCCCGGCACTCCTTGGCAAACACGCAGGCAATGGCTTTGGCGTTCATGGTCAAGGTCGATTGTGGCGCACTGTCGGTCCGGGGCGGTTTACTGCGCCCCGCCGTACCCGACGAGGGCGAGGAACGCTTTCTCCAAGGTGCGCGCGCTGGTTTGTGCCATGAGGTCGGCCGGGCTTCCCGCGCCACGGATGCGCCCCTCGTGGATGACCTGGATGTCGTCGCAAAGCCGCTCGGCCTCGCTCATGATGTGCGTGCTGAAGACGACGGTTTTCCCCTTGTCCCTGGCGTCCTCGATGAACTCGAGGATGGTCTGCGCGGTCACCACGTCCAGCCCGATGGTCGGTTCGTCGAAGAAGAGCACTGGCGGGTCGTGGAGGATCGCTCGGGCAATCGAGACTCGTTGCTTCTGGCCGCTGGAGAGCCTGTCGCACAACTGGTCGTCGAAGTCGGTCAGTCGGAGCCTGGCGCCGACCTCCTCCAGCCGGTCGGCAAGCTCGCTCCCCGCCAAGCCGTACAGGCCGCCGAAGTATTGGAGCATCTCCCGGGCGGACAACCGGCCGTAAAGGGCGGTTGAGGCCGAGAGGAAACCCACGCTGGCGCGGACCTGTTCCGGTTGGGTAGCGATGTCGTAACCGGCAACTTCGGCCGCACCCGAGGTGGGTCGGATGACGGTGGCCAACATGCGGAGCAGCGTGGTCTTGCCGGCCCCGTTCACGCCAAGCAGTCCGAGTATCCGTCCGGGCTGAACTTCGATGCTAACCTCGTCGACCGCTTTGATCAACCCTCGCTTCGGGCTGCGGAAGTGCTTACTGATGCGGTGCGTGACGACCATTCCCAGGCATTCTAGCGCGCGCGGGAGGTTCGCCCGGCGTCCCCCCGGCAAAACTGCCGGTTTGCGCTTGCCCCTCCGCGCGGAACGGGCCCTGGGGAGCCGTCTGATGGCTAGAATGGAGACGAAGCCGGGCGGTCAGAGCCTGACGAGTCAGTGGAAATCATCGGCTCGTAACTCTAGGAGAGGACTTAGTCATCCTGACTGACCCGGCTTTTTTCGCGCCAACCTGCCGGGCTCGCAGGGGCAGCAAGCCGGGTTCAAACAAAAAAATGCCGGCACGTTTTGCGTGCCGGCGATCGTCTTGTGCTTGTCGTCTTGCTGGCTGAAATCCGCTCACTTTGAGATAGGTTTGAGAGTCAATCTCCCGGGCCAACGCGAGTTGACTCTTCGTATTGGAGCGGACCGCTGGTTAATATTATGCTCGAATGTGCTTCGTGAATTGCGTCCGTGAATCACGCGTTCTTGACCTTTTGCGGGCAACCGTCAAACAAAACGTTCCACTAGCTTAACGACGGGCCGTTATTGGACCGACTCGCGCACGAACGCGGTCTGGGGGAGCGGTTGTGGCATAGGCGATGGGATACACTCCGCCCGAACACCGGGCCCCGAATCCGCGCTGCCTGGGCTTCTTGGCCGGGTCGCCGTTCACGAGCCGGAGGATCTGCTTCATGCAACGACCTTGGGCCAAGCGAACGTCGACGGCAAAGCCTTGGGGGCGCGACGGATAGGCTCGGTGCTCAATATGTGGTCGCCCAGAACGAGACAGGCGACCCGGAGGGCCTTACGACGGTAAGGTTTGTGGTCCGACCAAAGTGTGAGATTCGACTATGAGGTTACTGATCGACGAGGATCCGTTTGGAGAGAGCGGCGCGTGGCATGTGAAGGGCAAGTGGCCTGCCTTCTGGATCGCCCCCCAACCGCGGTTTGTGGAGGAGCCCAAGGTCTGGGCTTACCGCAGGCTGTTCACCGTCGACGAACGGACCAAGGTGCGCGTGCATGTATCAGCCGACGAGCGATACGAGTTGTTCCTCGATGGCAAGCGCATCGGGCGCGGGCCGGAACGGGGCGACCGGCTCAACTGGTTCTATGAGAGCTACGAGTTGGACCTTGCACCAGGGGCCCACTCGCTCGTGGCGCGCGCGTGGTGGTTGGGCGAGGTCGGCCCGGCCCCCTACGCTCAGATGACGGAGCGGCCCGGCTTCCTCCTGGCTGCCGAGGGCGAGGCCGGACAGTGGCTCAGCACCGGCGTGGCCGCCTGGCAGGTCAAGGAGCTTCCGGGCTACGCATGGTTGCCCAAAGAGCAGGCCTGGGGTACCGGCGCCCGCGTCCAGGTCAAGGGCTCCGAGTTCGATTGGTCCTTCAAGACCGGCGAAGGGGAAGGTTGGCGCGAGGCGGCGAAGGGGACGCGCGCCCAGAACCAGCGGGCCAACGACGCCCCTCGGTCGTGGCGCCTGCGTCCAGCGATGCTTCCGGCGATGCGGGAGGAGAGGTTGCACCTCGGCGTCGCCCGCCACGTGCAGGCGGTCGATACGGACCAGCTACGACAGACCCCGGTGTGCCCCCAGGAGCATCTTGCTGGCGAGGCCGAGGGGTGGAACGCCTTGTTGGCGGGCAAGGCGCCGCTGGCCATCCCACCCCACGTGAAGCGACGGGTGATCGTGGACCTGGAGAACTACTGGTGTGCTTACCCAGAGGTGATCACCACCGGCGGCGCCGGCTCGCGGGTGCGCGTGCACTGGGCCGAGTCGCTCTACACCCGCGCCCCCAAGGAGGGCGAGGGGATCGAGGGGATGCCGAAGGCAAACCGCGACCAGATTGAAGGGCGTATCTTCAACGGCGTTGGCGACGTGTTCGAGCCCGACGGCGGGGCGAAGCGGGTCTTCGAAACGCTCTGGTGGGAGTGCGGCCGTTACGTGGAGATCTACGTGGAGACCGCCGGCGAGCCCCTGACCATCGACGAGCTGGCCTTCCGCGACACCGGGTACCCGTACGAGTTTGAGAGCCGGTTCGAGGCATCCGACGCCCGCTTCGCCCCGGTCAACGAGATCGCCTTGCGCGCGCTGCAGATGTGCAGCCACGAAACGTACATGGACTGCCCGTACTACGAGCAGTTGCAGTACGTTGGGGACACCCGGTTGCAGGCGCTGGTAACTTATGCGACCACGCGGGATGACAACCTGCCGCGCAAGGCGCTGGAGATGTTCGACGCCTCGCGGGTGCCGGGGGGATTCACCTTCAGCCGCTACCCGAGCAACGTGACCCAGTTCATCCCGCCGTTCTCGGCGTGGTGGATCGGCATGGTGTACGACCACGCGATGTGGCGCGGCAACCTCGACTTGGTGAAGCGGTTGATGCCCGGCGTGCGGGGCGTGCTGGACGCGTTCCGGGCCAACCTCAACTCCGACGGCCTGCTTGTGTCGCCCGAGGGGTGGAACTACTTCGACTGGATCGGCGACCTCGGCGACGTGGGGATCGGGACGGTACACGGGCTGTACAACCTGCAGTTGGCGCTTGCGGCGACCTACGCGGAAGCCCTGGAGCGGATGATCGACGAACCGGACATGGCCGATCGGCACCGCCGGCTGGCTATGCGGGTGCTCTCGGCCTGTGGGCGTTCGTTCTGGTCCGAACGGGACGGGCTTTTTGCCGACGACATGGCGAAAACCCAATTCAGCGAACACGCGCAGTGTCTGGCGCTCTTGACCGGGATGATGCCGGCAAGCTCCCTCACGCGAATCGCGGAAGGGTTGCTGGCCGCGCACGATCTGACGCGCACCACCATCTACTTCACGCACTACCTGTTCGAGGCGTACCGCATGATCGGTCGGATCGATCGGCTGGTCGAGCGGCTCGGCCTTTGGTTCGTCCACTCGGCACGCGGGATGAAGACGACCATGGAAGCGCCGGAGCCGACGCGTTCCGACTGTCACGCCTGGGGCGCCCACCCCGTCTACCACTACTACGCCAGCATCCTGGGGATCCGGCCCGCGTCGCCGGGCTTCGCGACGGTGGAGGTCAAGCCGGCGCTCGGGCCGCTCGAATGGGCCAAGGGAGACCTGGTCCACCCGAAGGGCGGCATCCACGCGGAGTTCGCGGTGCGCGAAGGCGCCACCTCCGGCCTGGTTGTGCTTCCGGAGGGCGTGACCGGGCGCTACTCGTGCGAGGGCAAGACGCTGGAACTGAAGCCGGGCGAGAACCGCGTTTGACCATGCCGACGCCCGAACAACCGCGACCAACCGGGGCCGAAACGACGCGCAGCCGGTTCCTCAAGGTGCTCCGCGGCCAGTCGCCTGAGGACCGAATGCCTGTCGTTGAGTGGGCCACGTGGTGGGACAAAACGTTGCGCCGGTGGGAGTCCGAAGGGATGCCGACTGGGCTCGACACGACCGGCGTCAAGCGGTGGTTCGGGCTGGACGTCGACCTCCAACTCTGGTTCGATTCGTTCGGAGCCGGGGCGGGCCCGCAACCCTACCCCGACGCCTGGATCCGCGACGAAGCGGATTACGACGCCCTCCGTCCGCACCTGTACCCGGAGAGCATCGCGTTCGACCGCGAGAAATGGAGAAGGAACGCTGAGCTTCAGCGGATGGGCGAGGCCGTGATCTGGTTTACCACCGAAGGCTTCTTCGGGTGGCCCCGCGTGCTGCTGGGCATCGAACCGCACATGCTGGCCTTCTACGACCAGCCGGACCTGATCCACCGCATCAACCGCGACCTTGCCGAGTACAACCTGCGGTGCATCGAGGAGTTCTGCAGCGTCTGCACGCCCGACTTCATGACCATCGCCGAGGACATGTCGTACAACCACGGGCCGATGCTCTCCAAGGCGATGTTCGACGAGTTCCTCGCGCCCTACTACAGGACGGTCGTTCCCGAGCTCAAAAGGCGGGGCGTCGCCATCGTGGTCGACAGCGACGGCCAGGTGGAGCCGCTCATCCCTTGGCTTGAGGAGGTCGGCGTCGAGGGGATCCTGCCGCTGGAGCGAAGGGCCGGCGTGGACGTGGCGCGCATCCGCGCCGAGCACCCGAACTGGATCATGGTGGGCGGCTTCGACAAGACCGTGATGCACCTGGGCGAGCAGGCGATCCGCGCGGAGTTTGAGCGGCTCCTGCCGGTGGTGCGGTCCGGTCGTTTCATCCTCTCCGTGGACCACCAGACGCCGCCGGGCGTTTCGCTGGACGATTATCAGCTTTACATTTCACTGTTACGCGAGTATTCTCACCATGCAATCCAAGGATAAGGAACTCGAGAAGATGCTCATTGCCGACGCACCCGCTTGCCTTCGATGCGAGTACATGGTCGACCCCCTCGGCCTCGACGTGCGAACGCCCCGGCTTTCGTGGGAGCTCCGCGACCCCAGTCTGGGCGCCAAGCAGACCGGCTTCCAGATCGTGGTCTCCGGCTCGAAGTCGTGGGACTCGGGCAAGGTCGATTCCGGCCAATCGGTGCACGTCCTGTACGGCGGAAGCGAGTTGGAGTCGCGGGACCGCGTGACCTGGAAGGTACGCGCCTGGGACGCCAACGGCAAGCCCTCGCCGTGGAGCAAGGAGGCGCGGATCGAGATGGGCTTGCTGGCGCGGTCGGACTGGACCGGCAAATGGGTGGGCGGCGACCTGGTGGGCGCCAAGTCCACGACCGTTCCCGCGCCGTACCTCCGAAAGGGCTTCACCCTGAAGGGGAAGGTCGCCTCCGCGCGCCTGTACATCACCGCCCTTGGGCTCTACGAGGCCTACGTGAACGGAAAGCGGGTCGGCGACGACGTCTTCACGCCGGGTTGGACCGAGTACTCCAAGCGGGTCCAGTACAAGGCGTACGACGTGACGAAGCTGCTGAAGTCGGGCAAGAACGCCGTCGGCGCGATCCTGGGCGACGGCTGGTACTGCGGCTGCGTGCAGTCGATTGGGCGACAGAACTGGGGCGACCGGCCGAGGTTGCTCGCGCAGCTTGAAGTGACGATGGCCGACGGCACGAAGCAGGTCGTCGCCACCGACGAGAGCTGGAAATACGCCTACGGTCCGATCCTCGAGTCCGACCTGTTGATGGGCGAGACGTACGACGCCCGCCGGGAGATGACCGGGTGGGCCGAGGGGGCGTTCGACGATGCCCTCTGGCGCAACGCGCTTCTGTTTGCGGACCCGGGCGTGCGGCTCGTGGGCATGTGCGGACCGACCGTCCGCCGGATACAGGAGCTCAAACCGATCGCCGAACCGCGCCCCGCGTCGCCGGGAGGCAACCGATGGATCTTCGACCTCGGCCAGAACATGGTCGGACGAATCCGCCTGAAGGTGAAGGGAGCGGCGGGGACCGAGCTGACGGTTCGCCACGCCGAGATGCTGAACCCGGACGGCACGCTTTACCTGACCAACCTTCGCTCCGCCAAGGCGACCGACTGCTACGTGCTGAAGGGCGGCGGCGAGGAGGTGTACGAACCGAGGTTCACGTTCCACGGGTTCCGCTATGTGGAGATCGAGGGGCTCAAGGAGAAGCCGACGCGGGCGATGGTCACCGGCGTTGTGCTGCATTCGGACACCCCGCCCACCGGGTCCTTCGAGTGCTCGGACAAGCTCCTCAACCAGCTCCAACACAACATCCAGTGGGGGCAGAAGGGCAACTTCCTCGAGGTCCCCACGGACTGCCCGCAGCGCGACGAGCGGCTGGGTTGGACGGGCGACGCGCAGGTGTTCTGCCGCACGGCGTCGTTCAACATGCAGGTGGCCGGCTTCTTCACCAAGTGGCTCAACGACATGGAGGACAGCCAGTCGGCGGCCGGTGAGATCCCGTCCTTCGTGCCCTCCGCTCCGTACGGAGGGGACGGCGGCCCGGCGTGGGCCGACGCGGTGGTCATCTGCCCGTGGACCATTTACCAGTGCTACGGCGACAAGGCGATCTTGGCACGGCACTTCGCCATGTACAAGCGGTTCCTGGACGCCTGCGGCGCATCGTCGCTCGATTACATCCGGGAGCATCCGGAGAAACGGCCGTGGGGCGGCTATGGCGACTGGTTGGCGCTGGACGGCAGCGGCAAGACGGACGGCGGAACCCCCAAGGACCTGATCGGCACGGCGTTCTACGCCCACTGCTCGCGGCTGGTGAGCCGCATGGCGCACGCCCTCGGCGACGAGTCCGAGGCCGCCCGATACGAGGAGTTGTTCCAGAAGGTCAAGGCGGCGTTCCAGAAGCGTTTCGTCACCGGCGACGGGCTCGTCGTGGGTGGCACGCAGACCGGATACGTGCTGGCGCTGCACTTCGATCTGGCGCCGACCGAGCTTCGGGCCAGGATGCTGAACGAACTGGTTCGCTCCATCGAAAAGAACGGCAACAAGCTGTCGACCGGCTTCGTCGGCGCCTCGTACCTGCCGTACGTGCTTTCGGACAACGGCCGGTTCGACGTGGCGTTCACGCTGCTCAATCAGAAGCAGTGGCCGTCGTGGCTGTACGCGGTGACGCAGGGCGCCACCACGATCTGGGAGCGTTGGGACGGCTGGACGCAGGAGCGCGGCTTCCAGGATCCCGGGATGAACTCGTTCAACCACTACGCCTACGGCGCCATCGGCGAGTGGCTCTACTCTCGGGTGGCGGGGCTCGACCTGGACCCCGAGGAGCCAGGCTACAAGCACATCGTTGTGCGCCCCACGCCCGGCGGAGGGCTCACCCGGGCTTCCGCGAAGCTGCACACTATGTACGGCGCCGCCGAAAGCGCGTGGACGTTGAAGGACGGCGTCTTCGAGTTGAAGGTGACGGCGCCGCCGAACGCCTGGGCGACCGTGACGTTGCCGGGCACGGCCGAGAGCGTTCCGGAGGGCGCCAAGCGGGTGAGCGGCCCGGCCTTCGAGGTCGGGGCGGGGCAGTACGTGTTCCGCTGCCGCGTGGCCGAATAACGGCCAAGGCCCAAGGCGTCACGGCGCGCGGCGGCCGATGGGACGAGCGATGGACACGATGACGCCACGAGAGATAGTGAAGCGGGCCGTGGAGTTCCGCGACCCGCCTCGCCTTGCCATCAACGGCTTTGGCGAGCTCAGCGACTGCATCTGGGTTTTCGACGAGCAGATCCGCCCGCCCGAGGCGGAGGGCAAGCAGTTCTACGACCAGTGGATGTGCCGTTGGGAGCGCAGCGACGAACCCAACATGGGCCAGATCAAGGGCCATCCGCTGGAAGACCTTGCGAAGATGGACTCGTTCCCCTGGCCGGACCCCGCCGACCCGAAGCGGTTTGCCACCGTGCCCGCGCAACTGGACGCCATCGACGCCGACCCGGCGCAACGCGGCAAGTATCGAATCTGCTCGATCTTCATGTTGCTTTGGGAACGCATGCAGGCGCTGCACGGGATGGAGGCCTGCATGATGGACATGATGGACGACCGTCCGGAGATCCACGAGCTCGCCGATCGCTTGGTGGAGTACGACGTCGCGTGGATCCGCAACATGGGGCGCGTGTGCGGCGACCGCGTCGACTGCCTGAACTTCAGCGACGACTGGGGGACGGAGACCGACCTGATGGTCTCTCCCGCGCTGTTCCGCAGCTTCTTCTTGCCCCGGTACAAGCGCGTGTTCGACGCCGCCCGCGAGCAGGGCTGGCACCGCTGGATGCACTCCTGCGGCAAGATCAACAAGGCGATCGGCATGTTGGTTGAGGCCGGAGTGAACGTGCTGAACATGCAGCAGCCGGTCACGAACGGCATCGAGGAGATCGGCCGCGAGTTCGCCGGCAAGGTGGCGTTCGAGACGCTTTGCGACATCCAGAAGACGCTTCCGAAGGGCGACCGTGGGGAGATCGTCCGGCAGGCCGAGGAGTTGATGCGGCACTGGGGAACCTCGAAGGGCGGTTTTGTGTTGGGGGATTACGGCGATGCCCGGGCGATCGGGACGCAGGCCGACACCAAATCGTTCATGTTGGGTGTTTTCCAGCAGAAGGACCCCTGGGTTCGCGGCGACGCGGCCTTCTGGGGGGCGTGAGGCTTGGCCTGCTTCTTGCAGCTCGTTGGTGGGGCCTGATAAGTCGGCGCCGAGAGCCAATAGGATACAATGCGCCTGACCGGAGTACGAAATTGACGAAGTTCCGACACGTGGTTTCAAGTCTGCTCATCGCAACGGCTTTCGCGAGCATCGCGTTTGCCCAGCCGGCTACTCCCGAACAGAGGGCGGGCGTCGAGCCCAACCCGGGCTTCGGGACCATGCACCTGCAGACGAACCTGGGGAGCTTCAAACTCGTCGACGGCAAGGGCCGGGCAGAGTTCACGTTCACCGGCACCGTGCTGCTCAGCCAGGTCAAGGGGCAGGCGTCGGTTACCGGCGACGTCCGCAAGGAGTACGACGCCCGCGGCCGCCAGGTCTACTCCGGCACCGGCAAGGTGGTCGTGGTCGGTTCTTGGCGCGGCATCCAATGGTTTGGCCGCAACATGAAGGGCTTCTGGTACGGCGCCGGCGTCGCCCGCGTGGGCGGTGAGTTTGACCGGAACCTGAAGACCGGCGAGCTCTGGTACGACGACCCGAAGACGGTGATGGCCTGGCCGGCTCAGGGCACGGGCGATT
Source organism: uncultured Fimbriimonadaceae bacterium (assembly GCA_964539295.1). Taxonomy (GTDB): domain Bacteria; phylum Armatimonadota; class Fimbriimonadia; order Fimbriimonadales; family Fimbriimonadaceae; genus CAZIIS01. The sequence continues at coordinate 38,765 of CAZIIS010000016.1, forward strand.
TCATCCTGCCGCAGTCGGGCGCAGCCAGCCACAAGCCCAAGGTGCGTGTGAAGGGCGCGTAGCCCTTCGGAAGCCGTTCGTGCTGACCCGCACCTTTTGCCACGTCCCCGGCGTCGGAGACCAGACGGAGCGATCCCTCTGGTCGCAGGGCTGCGACTCTTGGCGGACCTACCTCGAGAACCCCAAGGCGTTCTGCGTCGGCGGCGCCGACCGCGCCGTCGTGAGGAGGGTTCTGGAGGAGTCGGTCCTCGCGCTGGAGGAGGGCAGGCATCAGTTCTTCCGCGAGGCGTTGGGCGCCAAGGAGGCATGGCGCGCGTGGCCCGAGTTCCGCGACTCCTGCGTTTACCTCGACATCGAGACCGACGGCGGCCGGAGCGGCGACTCGATCACGATGATCGGGCTTTACGACGGGCACGAGTTCACCTGCCTGACCCAGGGGGAGGACCTCGGCAACTTCCGGGACCTGATCTCGCGGTACTCGATGGTGGTGACCTTCTTCGGGACCGGGTTCGACCTGCCGATGCTCAGGCGGGCCTTCACCGGGCTTGAGTTCGACCAGATCCACCTGGACCTTTGCTTCGCGCTCAAGCGGACCGGGTTGCGCGGCGGCCTGAAGGCGATCGAGCGGCAACTCGGCATCTCCCGAACCGAGGAGACGACCGGCCTCGGCGGGCTCGACGCGATCCGGCTGTGGAACCGATTCCTCCGGGGCGACGAAGGCGCGCTTCGGACGCTCCGGGAGTACAACCGCGAGGACGTGGTGAACCTGGAGACGCTGTCGCAGATCGCCTTCGACCGTTTGCGCTGCTTGGCGATGGCGGGGGTCTAGCAGCCAGACCGCGTTGTCCACCCCGTTCGGCGGGTTGGGATGAGCGCCCACGGGCCGTGGCTGGCGCGACCGGGTGGCCGGGGTGATGTCTTTTGCACCCCGGTCCGAAGGACAAGGCG
>CAZIIS010000017.1:0-39425 GCA_964539295.1 uncultured Fimbriimonadaceae bacterium
TCAAGTTGTCGAAAGCGCCTCAAGCCACTCGGCTTGGGGCGCTTTCTTTTTGGTGCCGCTCCTCGCCTGGTGTAACATCCGCACGAACACCCCATGCGTTCCGCCGCTCCCCGAACCGCCATCGGCCTCCTGCTGCTTGCTGCGGCGGCTGCCGTCTGGGCGGCGCCGCAGGTCCGGTTGCGCTTCTTGGTCTGGGACGGCGACCAGGGGCTGAGAACGCTGCGCCCCGCCATCGCGGCGTTCGAGCGGCGCTACCCAAACATCAAGGTCAAGCTCGAAACCGCCACGCAGTCCTACCAGGAGAAGCTGCTGGCGCAGGTGGCCGCCTCCTGCGCGCCCGACGTGGCGATGATGGACCCGTCGAACTTCCAGAGGTTCGCCCGGCGCGACGCCCTGCTCCCCCTGAACCAGTTCTTCGACCAGATCCCCGGCTTCGACATCCAGTCGTACTACAAGCCGCTCGTGGCGGCGCACTCGTACCGTGGGCAGCTTTACGTGCTGCCCCGCGACATCGCGCCGTGCGGCATCATCTTCTACAACAAGCAGAAGTTCCGCGAGGCCGGCATCCCCTACCCCGACGGCACATGGACGTGGGACTTCGCCCCCCGGCCCGAGTTACGTCAGAAGTGCTTCACCTGGGTGATGCAGCAGCTCACCAAGCGCGACGCAAGCGGCCGGGTCGTGCAGTGGGGCTACGCCCCCGCCTGGGCCACGCTGACCTCGGACATGTTCGCCGAATGCCTGGGCGCGCGGTTGGCCGACGACTACGAGTCCCCGCGCCAGATCCTCTACGACGACCCTCGGTTCATCAAGGCATACCAGCTCGTCGCGGACATCAGCCTGAAGCACGGGTGGATGCCGACCCAGACCGAGATGACCAACCAGCTCCAGACGACCGCGGTGCAGCTCTTTTCGGGCGGCAAAGCGGCCATGTACCAGAGCGGCATCTGGGATGTGCCGAACATCCGCAGCGCGGTCCAGCCCGGCATGCCCGGGTTCTTCGACTGGGATATCGCCCTCGCGCCGGGATACCGCGACCCCGCCACGGGCCAGGTGCGGCGCTCTTGCCCGACCGGCGGCTCGGGGTACTGCATCCTTCGCAGCACCCGGCACCCGCGCGAGGCGTGGCTGCTGACCGCCTGGATGGCGGGCCCCCCGGGGATGGAATCGATGGCCAAGGCGGGCTACGCGCAACCCGGCATCCGTGCGTTGGCGATCCGCTCGCCCTGGATACCGGGCCCGGACGCCCCCGAGGAGCAACGCTACCCGCCGAGCCGCATCGTCACCGACGAGGCGGTTCCGTACGTCCATTTCGGCCCGACCGCGGACTACTGGCCCGAGGTGATGGGCTACGTGAGCGCGGAGATCGAGCGCATCTTCAACGGCACGGCCTCGGCGCAACAGGCGCTGACCTATGGCACGCGGCGGGCGCAGGCCCGCCTGGACACGATCCTCAAGGAGCGGGGCTCGCTGCGGCCCTTCAACTGGGTTGTTGGCGGCGCGGTCGCATTGGCGTTGCTCGGCGTCGCCGCGGGTTGGGTGTTTTGGCCGGAACGCAAGCGGCGCCTCACCCGGCGCCAGAAGGTGGAGAACCGCGCGGGCTATGCGTTCATCCTGCCCTGGGTTCTGGGGTTGCTGGCCTTCACCGTCGGTCCGATGCTGCTCTCGCTGCTCATGAGCTTCGCGGACTGGGACATCATCCGGCCGGCGAACTGGCGGGGCCTGCAGAACTACGCCGAAGCGTTCACGCTCGACCCGAGGTTCTGGAAATCGCTGCAGGTCACCACGGTCTACTCGATCTTCGCGGTTCCCCTCGGCCTGGCGGGGTCGCTGGCGCTGGCGCTACTGCTGAACGTGAAGGTGCGGGGGATGCCGCTCTTCCGCACCTGCTTCTACCTTCCCTCCCTCACGAGCATGGTGGTCGCCTCGCTCATCTGGCGGCGCATCTTCCAGCCGCAGGGCGGGTTGCTGAACGCCGTCATCTATGGCGCCGACGGCCGTGGCAACTTCCTTGGGCTCGCCACGGTGCTTGGCAACGCCACGCAACCCGGGCGTCCGGTCAACTGGCTGGGCGACGAGCGGACGGCGCTCGCCGCGATGATCGTGATGTCGTTGTGGGGCATCGGCGGGGGGATGATCATCCTGCTGGCCGGTCTGCAGGGCATTCCGCAGCACTATTACGAGGCGGCCACGGTGGACGGCGCGGGGCCGTGGACGCGCTTCCGGCACGTCACGCTGCCGCTGCTCACCCCGTCGATCTTCTTCAGCCTGGTGACCGGCGTCATCGGCGCGTTCCAGGTCTTCACCCAGTCGTACGTGATGACAGGCGGCGGGCCGAACAACGCCACTCGTTTCTATATGCTTCACCTCTACGAGAACGCCTTCCTCTCGCTGCGCATGGGCTACGCCTCGGCCATGGCCTGGGTGCTGTTCGCGATCGTGCTGGTGCTGACGTTGGTGCAGTTCCGGTTCAGCCGCTGGGTCTACTACGAGGGAGGTTCCCGTTGAGCCTGCGCGAGCGCTACGCGCGCCGGGCGCGCCAGGCGAAGGCGATGGAGGGCGCCGGCCGGGGTGTGAACTGGGCGATGCTGCTGGCAGGCTCTCTTCTGTTCGTTCTGCCCTTCGCAATGATGGTCTTCATGTCGTTGAAGACGCCGGCGGAGATCGCCTCAAGCCCCGCCTGGGCGTGGCCCAAGCACCCGACGCTGGACAACTACGCGCAGGTGCTCAGCAACCCGAACGTCAGCTTCCAGCTCTTCCTGAAGAACACCTCGCTGGTCACGTTCCTGACGACCCTCGGGGTGCTGCTCTCATCGGCGGCCGTGGCGTACGGCTTCGCTCGCATCGACTTCGTGGGCCGGGATCGGCTCTTCATGGTGTTGCTTAGCACGATGATGTTGCCGGGCATCGTGACGATGATCCCCAGCTACGTGCTGTTCGCGAAGATCCACTGGGTTAACACCTTCCTCCCGCTTTGGGTACCCGCCTGGTTTGGCGGAGGGGCGTTCAACGTGTTCCTGCTGCGCCAGTTCTTCATGGGCATCCCGCGCGAGCTGGACGAAGCGGCGCTGCTGGACGGCGCGGGCCACTGGACCATCTTCTCGCGCGTCGTGCTGCCCCTCTCGGGCTCGGCGCTCGCCACCGTCGGGGTGTTCACCTTCATGGGCAGCTGGCGCGACTTCATGGGCCCCCTGCTCTACCTGAACGACCCCGATCTGCAGACCCTGGAGCTTGGCCTGCGCACGTACCAGACCCTGCGGAACGAGGAGTGGCACCTGATCATGGCCGCTTCGGTGCTGGTGACAATCCCGCTTGTGGCGATCTTCTTCTTGGGGCAACGGTTCTTTACCAAGGGGATCGCAATGACCGGGCTCAAGTGAACGTGCGGCTCTACCTGCGAGACGAGACGTGCTAAGCTACGCTAGGAGACCAGATTCTATGAGCCGACTACACACGTCGCTTCTATTGCTCGCCTGCGGGGCCTTGATCGGCCTGGCAGGCTGCAAGCCCGCAACCGAAAGCACGACCAGTCCGACGGAGGGCGGCGGCAAGACCGCGGCCGGCGCCAAGCTGAAGGTCGGCTTCTCGCAGATCGGCGCCGAGAGCGGATGGCGCACCGCCGAGACCGAGTCGATCCGCGACGAAGCCAGTAAGCGCGGCATCGACCTCAAGTTCTCCGACGCCCAAGGGAAGCAGGAGAACCAACTGAAGGCGATCCGCAGCTTCGTGCAGCAGAGGGTCGACGCCATCATCCTCGCCCCGAAGGTCGAGACCGGCTGGGAGGCGGTGTTGGGCGAAGCCAAGAAGGCCGGCATTCCGGTCGTTCTGGTCGACCGGGGCGTCAAGGTCACGGACGAGTCGCTCTACACCACCCTCATCGCGTCCGACTTCGTTGAGGAGGGCCGCATGGCCGCCGAGTGGCTTGGCAAGAAGCTGAACGGCAAGGGCGCCGTGGTCGAACTGCAGGGCACGCCCGGCGCCGCGCCGGCCATCGACCGCAAGAAGGGCTTCGAGGAGGGCCTGAAGGCGTTTTCCGGCATCAAGATCGTCGCCTCCCAGAGCGGCGACTTCAGCCGGGCCAAGGGCCGCGAAGCCGCCGAGGCGATCATCAAGTCCGGCGTGCGGTTCGACGCGCTCTACGCCCACAACGACGACATGGCTCTCGGCGCCATCCAGGCGATCGAGGCGTCCGGCAAGAAACCGGGCCAGGACGTGATCGTCGTCTCCATCGACGGCCTCAAGGACGCGTTCCAGGCGATCGTGGACGGCAAGTCCAACGCGGTCGTCGAGTGCAACCCCCTGCTTGGCCCGATGGCATTCGACGCCATCGACCAGTTGAAGGCCGGCAAGACCCTACAGAAGTGGACGGTCGTCAAGGACCGGATCTTCGACGCGACCAACGCCAAGGACGAACTCCCGAACCGCAAGTACTAAGGTCACCCGTCACAAAATGATTCAAAACGCGATCCTCACGACGCTCGCCGCCCTCGCGCTGGCGGGCGTCGTCGCCGCACGAGCCGAAGCGGCATATCCCGGAGAGACCGAATTTGTGCAGCGGGTCAAACCCGGCACGAACAAACACTACACCAGTCAACGCGCCCCGCTGCTGCCCACGCCGTTTATGAAGCTGGACGTGGGCTCCATCAAACCCAAGGGGTGGTTGCGCAAACAGCTGGAACTCGAGGCCGACGGCTTCATCGGAAACCTGGGCGAGATCAGCGAGTTCCTCAAGAAGCCCGGCAACGCCTGGCTCAGCAAGACCGGCGAGGGCGACCACGGTTGGGAGGAGGTCCCGTATTGGCTCAAGGGCTACGGCGACCTCGGCTACGTCCTGGGCGACAAGAGGATCGTCGATGAGGCGCGGGTATGGATCGAGGCCGCCCTCGCCAGCCAACGCGACGACGGCTTCTTCGGCCCCCGCGCCGCGCTCACGAGCCTGAACGGCAAACCCGACCTGTGGGCGCACATGGTGATGCTGAACGCCCTGCAGACCTACTACGAGTACTGCGGCGACAAGCGGGTCATCAAGCTGATGACCGAGTACTTCCGATGGCAGAACACCATCCCGGAGGGCGACCTTCTCAACGGCTATTGGCCGGTGATCCGGGGCGGCGATAACCTGGCCAGCATCTATTGGTTGTACAACCGCACCGGCGACGCCTGGCTGCTGGAGCTCGCGGAGAAGATGCACCGGCACACGGCCGACTGGACGGCGGGCGTGGCCAACGAACACGGCGTCAACTTCGCCCAGGCGTTCCGCGAGCCCGCCACCTACTACCTGCAGGCGCAGGACAAGAAGTTCAAGGACGCCACCTACCGCGACTACGACGAGTTCCGCGGCATCTATGGGCAGGCGCCGGGTGGGCTCTATGGCGCCGACGAGAACGCCCGCCCGGGATACATCGACCCACGCCAGGCCGCCGAGACCTGCACGATGGTCGAGATGATGCTCTCCTGCGAGATGCTCTACACCTCGCTCGGCGACCCGCTCTGGGCGGATCGCTGCGAGGACGTGGCGTTGAACTCGCTGCCGGCGTCGATGACCGCCGACCTGAAGGCGCTTCGGTACCTTACCGCCGCCAACCACGCGATCTCGGACTCGGGGAACAAGGCGCCCGGCATCCAGAACGGCGGCCCGATGTTCCATTTCGACCCGAACAAGCACCGCTGCTGCCAGCACAACGTGTCGCACGGCTGGCCGTACTACGCGGAGAACCTTTGGCAGGCGACCGCCGGCAACGGCCTCGTCGCCACCTTCTATGCCCCGTGCGAAGTCACCGCGAAGGCGGGCAGCGCGACCTACACGATCAGCGAAGAGACCAGCTACCCGTTCGATGAGACGGTGAAGCTCACCTTCAAGACCGACGCCCCCAGCGTCTTCCCGCTCTACCTGCGAGTGCCGAGTTGGTGCAAGAACCCCGACATCACTCTGAACGGCCAGAAGTTCGCGTTCAAGGCCAAGTCGGGCGGGTTCATCAAGATCGAGCGAGCGTGGACGTCGCGCGACGTGCTGTTGCTGCGACTGCCGATGTCGGTCCAGCTCACCCGCTGGGCCAAGAACAAGGACAGCGTGTCGGTCAACCGCGGGCCGCTCACCTATTCGCTCAAGATCGGCGAGCGGATGGCGCGTAACGGCGGTACGGACAAGTGGCAGGCCTGGGACCTGCTCCCAACGACGCCGTACAACTACGGGCTCGTCTTGGCCGAGAAGAAGCCGGAGGCCGGCTTCCAGGTCGTGAAGCGGGGCATACCCGCCAACGGCCAGCCGTTCCAGTGGGACGCGGCCCCCATCGAGCTCACGGCCAAGGCACGACGCATCCCGGCCTGGAAGGTGGACTACCAGGGCCTGCTGAACACCCTTCAGCCCAGCCCGGCTAAAACCAACGAACCGATCGAGACGATCACCCTCGTGCCGATGGGCTGCGCCCGGTTGCGCATCGCCTCCTTCCCGACCGTCGGCGACGGACCGGACGCGCACGAGTGGGTGTCGCCCAAGGACCCGATGCCGGCCTCGGCCTCGTGGGTGGGCTACGGGGACACGGTCGCCGGGCTGAGCGACGGCCTGCTCCCGGCGTCCTCCGGCGACGTCTCCATCCCCCGGTTCACCTGGTGGGAGCACAAGGGCACGTCGGAGTGGGTTCAGTACGACTTCGAGTCCCCGCGCGAGGTGTCCGAGGTCGGTGTCTACTGGTTCGACGACAGCAAAGCGGGCGGCGGATGCCGGGTTCCGGCCTCCTGGAGGTTGGAAGCGCTGATCGACGGCGCCTGGCACGAGGTGCGGGGCGCGACCGCCTGCGGCGTTGAACCTGACAAGCTGAACGTCGTAACCTTCCCGAAGCAGCGCGTATCCAAGCTGCGCATCGTCGCGCAGTTGCAGCCGGAAGCTTCGGCGGGAATCCTCGAATGGGTGGTGAAGTAGCCTGAACGATCCCGGAGAGTCACGGCCCGGCGGACCGGCCCTGCTGGAGATGCGCGGCATCTCCAAGGCCTTCCCGGGCGTGAAGGCGCTCGACCGCGTCGACCTGACGGTCAGGGCGGGCGAGATCCACGCCCTGCTGGGCGAGAACGGCGCCGGTAAGTCCACGCTCATCCGCGTGCTTACCGGCGTCTACCCACGCGACGCGGGTGAGATACGGCTTGACGGCAAGCCGGTGAACCCGCGCACACCCATCGAGGCACAGGCGTTCGGCATCAGCGTCGTCCACCAAGAGGTCAACCTCGTGCCCTACCTTTCAGTGGCCGAGAACCTGGCGCTCGGACGGCAGCCCAAACGGCTCGGCGTGATCTCGTGGCGTGAGATGAACCGCCGGGCTCGCGAGTCGCTCGAACGCCTGGGCGTTTCGGTCGACGTCGCGCTCCCGCTGAACAGCTACTCGGTCGGCATCCAGCAGATGGTGGCGACCGCCCGTGCGCTGGACGTACAGGCCAAGCTGCTCGTGCTGGACGAGCCCACGTCGAGCCTGGACGCCGCCGAGGTGCAGAAGCTCTTCGAGGTCATGCGGATGCTCAAGCAGCAGGGCCTCGGGATCGTCTTCGTGAGCCACTTTTTGGAGCAGGTGTACGCAGTCTCCGATCGCATGACGGTGCTCCGAAACGGCAAGCTGGTCGGAGAACGCGACGCGTCGCTTCCCCGCCTTGAGCTGATCGCGATGATGCTCGGGCGCGACCTGGCCGAGGTGGAGGCGTTGACCCAGCGCCGGGGCGCGCCAAGGGCAAAGGTCGGCGATACGGTGCTTCGGGCCACGGGCCTGGGGCGCCGGGGGGCGATGCAGCCGCTCGACCTGGAGGTCCGCGGCGGCGAGGCGCTCGGGCTGGCCGGGCTGCTGGGCTCGGGGCGGACCGAGACCGCGCGAATGCTCTTCGGAATCGACCGCGCGGACGCGGGAACGGTCGAGGTCGACGGCAAGCGCGCGCGAATACGCTCGCCGCGCCAAGCGATGCTCAAGCGAATCGGCTTCTGCCCGGAGGACCGCAAGGCCGAAGCGATCGTTCCGTCGCTCTCCGTGCGCGAGAACATCGTCCTGGCCATGCAGGCGCGGCGCGGATGGCTGCGGCGGTACAGCCGCGCTCAACAGCTTCAGTTCGCGAGCAAGTTCATCCAGGCGCTTGGGATCGCCACGCCGGACGCCGAAAAGCCGGTTGGGCAACTGAGCGGCGGCAACCAGCAGAAGGTGGTGCTGGCGCGCTGGCTGGCCTCTCAGCCGAAGCTGCTCATTCTCGATGAACCGACGCGCGGCATCGACGTCGGCGCCAAAGCGGCGATCGAGGATCTGATCGCCGAGCTGTGCGAGAAGGGTATTGGCATCCTTTTCATCTCCTCCGACATCGAGGAGGTCGTCCGGGACAGCCACCGCGTTGCGGTGCTTCGCGACCGAAGGAAGGTCGGCGAACTGGAAGGGGACCAGGTTGAGGAGGGAGCGATCATGCGGTTGATCGCGGCTCACGATGAACCGAAATAAGTGGTTTTGGCCGCTCATGGCGGTCGTTCTGTTGCTGTTGGTGAACCTGGCGACCACGCCGGGCTTTTTCTCCGTCACGCTCCGAGAGGGGCGGCTGTACGGCAGCCTGATCGACATCCTGAACATGGCCGCGCCGACGATGCTGCTGGCGATCGGCATGACGCTGGTCATCGCCACGGGCGGCATCGACCTTTCGGTGGGCGCGGTGATGGCCGTCGCCGGCTCGGTGATGGCGCTGATGGCCAAGAACGGCGCGCCGATCCCGCTCATCCTGGCCGCAGTCGCCGCCATCTGCATCGTGTTGGGCGTGCTCAACGGCACGCTCGTCGCCGCGTTCGGAATTCAGCCGATGGTGGCCACCCTGGTGTTGATGGTGTCCGGCCGGGGCATCGCCCAGTTGCTCACCAACGGCCAAATCGTCACGATCTCGAACCCGGGCGTGGAGTTCATCGGCAACGGGTTCCTGTTCGGCCTGCCGTTCGCGGTCAGCCTGGTGGCGGCGATCCTCGCCATCACCGCGCTCTTCGTCCGCCGCACCGCACTCGGTCTGTTCATCGAGTCGATCGGCGACAACGAGCAGGCGAGCCGGTTCTCGGGCGTGAACGTGCGGCTGGTCAAGGTGCTTGCCTACGCCTTCTGCGCGGTATGCGCGGGCGCGGCTGGGCTCATCCAGGCGTCGTGGATCAAGGCGGCGGACGCCAACAACGCGGGGATGTACCTTGAGTTGGACGCGATCCTCGCGGCGATCCTCGGGGGTACGCCTTTGACCGGCGGCCGCTTCTCGTTTGTCGGCGCGATCCTGGGCGTGCTCATCATCCAGACGTTGACCACCACCATCCTAACGAAGGGCGTGCCGCCCGAGTTCAACCTGGTCGTCAAGGCGATCGCGGTCCTCTTGGTCTGCCTGCTTCAGTCGCCTGAAGCGCGCGCCAAGCTTCTCCCCCGGAGGCAGGCGGCGTGACGCTGAAGGTCTCGCGCACCCAGGTCCCACAGGTGGCGACGACGATCGTCTTCGTGGCGATCTGCGCGGCCGCCTCGCTGCGCTATCCGAACTTCCTCGACCCGAGCGTGTTCCTCAACCTGCTTCGGGACTACCCGTTCCTCGGCCTTACCGCCATCGGCATGACGTTCGTCATCCTGACCGGGGGCATCGACCTCTCGGTGGGCGCCGTGGTCGGCTTCACGTCGATCCTGATGGGCACGCTCATCACCACCTGGCACTGGCACCCGATGGCCGCCGTCGGGCTTTCGCTGGGCATCGGCTCGCTCCTGGGCTGCGGCATGGGTTTCCTGGTGTCGACGTTCAGCCTGCCGCCGTTCCTGGTGACGCTGGGCGGCATGTTCCTGGCGCGCGGCAGCGGGCTCATCCTCAGCCAGGAGTCGATCCCGATCGAACACCCGATGGTGCTCTCCCTGGCATCGAGCCCCTTCGCGATGGCGGGGGTGTTCCTCGCCGTTCTGGCGGTCGGCTTGGTCGTCGCGCACCTCACGCCGTTCGGGCGCAACGTGTACGCCATCGGCGGCAACGAACACTCCGCGATGCTGATGGGCCTGCCCGTTCACCGCACCAAGGTGCTGGTCTACACGCTCAGCGGCTTCTGCTCGGCGCTGGGCGGCGTGGTCTACGCGATCTGCACCTCATCGGGAGAGGCCAACGCCGGCCTGGGGCTCGAGATGGACGCCATCGCGGCGGTCGTCATCGGCGGCACGCTGCTGACCGGCGGCGTCGGCAACCTGATGGGCACGTTCGTCGGCGTGCTGATCCTCGGGGTTCTCCAGACGGTGCTCACGTTCGAGGGCACGCTCAGTTCCTGGTGGACCCGCATCGTCATCGGCGTCCTCGTGCTGCTGTTCATCCTTCTGCAGCGCGTGCTCGCCGCCAAGGGCTCGGCCACCCGGCGGGCGTAAAGCGGCGAGGGGCGCCCGCCCCTCGCCTCACCGTTTGGGCCAGTCGAAGACGCGCATCTCCCGAACGGTCGGGACGTCGGAGGCTTTCTCGATCACCAACCTCAGGCGCGCGGCGCTCACCGCGTTCGGCAGTTCGATCGTCGCGTTGGGCCCAAGCGTCGAGCCCCTGGCGACCTCCGCCAACTCGCCGTCGCCCGCCTCCAACCGCCAGGCTTGGATGCGCTCGCCCCAATCGGTGCACTCGTCCACAACGACCCGGTTCAGGCGCACCGGCTTCGGCCAGGTCAGCTCCATCCACGCGCCGCTGGCGTCGCCCCGCGCGCTGTTCCAGCGCGTCGAGCCGTTGTCGTCCGCCGCGGCCTTGGCCGCAAAGCCGGCGTCCCACTCCGAGGAGGCCGTGGCGGTCGCCTTGAGCGCCAGGTTGGGCGGCGGGGGCATGGCCACCTCCACGCTTGCGGCTGCGCCCGAGACCCCCGCCAAGCGCAACTGCCCGGTCACGGACTCGCCGGCAAGCAGGCCCTTGCAGTCCACCGAGACGTGCAGGCGCAGCCTGTCGCCCGGAAGCACGCTGCCCTTCGGAGGGAATGCCTTCACGCGGCGGTTGTCGCTGACGACCTGGAACGTAGAGGGCTTGTCGCCCAGGTTGACCACGTCCAGGTAACCCTCCGAACCCTTGAGCACCGGCGACGAGGTTCGGAACGCCGGCGCCGCCCCCGTTCGGGGCGCAAACTTCAACCACCAGACGGCGTTGTCGGCCACGGGCTGGAGCGTCGCCCGGGTCACGCCGTCGGCGTCGGTCGCGACCCGCAAGTTGGGCGAGGAGGCCACGCAGCGAAAGGCGCCGGGCGCGAACGTCAGGCGGTACGGGTCGCCCTTCACCAGATGCGAGGACCGCCCCATCACCTTCCAGCCACCCTCGACGCGCGTCGTGGTGAGCGCGTCCAGATCGAGCCCGCCCTGGCTCACGTGGCGGTTGGTGGAGAGGAGCGTGGGCGCGCCGCGGTCCGGAGCCACGGCGAACAGCTTCCCCTCGTACGGCGCCATCGGCATCGGTATCGACTCGTCGCCCAGGTACCGCCCCAGGTACCGCCCGCGCCAGAAGTCGTAGACGAAGAAGGCGTTCGTGCCATCCAGCCCCAGCCGCGCCAAATCGAGCCGCTTGGTGCAGGACGAGTTGTCGTAATGGAAGAGCCCCACCACGCTCCACTGCGCCTTGCCCTTCGCCACCCGAAGGTCGAACAGGTCGTACCGCCGCCAATCCTCAATGCGGTAGAGGTTGGCCGGGTGGATGTCGAGGGTTGGCAGGCATCGCTGCCAGATGCGCGCGATCGCCGGCGGAACCTTGGTCCAGAGATCGTCCGTCAGGAACTGCTGGCCCGTTAAGGCGCGCGCCTGGGCGTTCAGTCGGGCGACTTCGGGGGTCGCCTTGTACTGGTTTGCCGCCGCGTCGGGGTCGCAGTACCAGGCCACGTTGTTCAGGAAGTTCCATCGGATCACCACGTCGGTGGCGTGCGGCCAAAGGCCGGTGTCCGGGCCGGTGCGCGAGCCGTCGACGCGCCCTATCGCTTCGAGCGGCGTTCCCCAACAGCCGTTGATGAACTTGTCGCGCCCCACGATGTCGCGGGCCGCGCGAAGCCCCTCCCGGTACTGCTCGACGCCCTTGCTTCCCCTCGCCTTGCGATATGCCTCGATCACCTCGGGCTGGCCGTCGATCTTGAAGAAGTCGAAGTCCCACGTGTCGCTGACCTTCCGCCAGAACGCGCCGTACCACGCCCGAACCGCCTCGGCGTTGGCCACGTCCAGCGTCGCGGCGCCGCCGAAGTTCACGCCGCCGAACGTTTGGACGGCCGCGCCGTCCGGGCCCTTCAGAAACCAGTCGGGACGCTGGTCCTCCGTGCCCTTGGGGGCGACGCAGAACGGCGTGAACCAGACGCCGGGAACCAGCCCGCGCGCGCGTATGGCGTCGGCCAGCGCGCGCACCGCCGCGTCGTCGCGCTCGGGGTAGTTGTCGTCGAGCTGGAAGACAAGGTTGTCGCCCGCGTACGGGCGCAGGTTCAGGGCCACCCAATCGATCTCCGGCAGAAGCCTATCGAGCGTCTGGGCGGGGCGTCCGCTCCAGGCCTCGATTCCGTACCAGGTCATGGCGACGGCCGGCGCGGTGGGCCACCGCCGCCGTTTGGCGATCGGCTCGTAATGCGCGATCCCCAGCGCGTTGCGGTAGTAGCCCGGGTGCGCTTCCAGCCACACCACCGGCTTGCCGGGGGCCACCTGGGTGCGCAGCATCCAGCCGCCGGACCTCTCCAGGCCGCCCGCCCGGCAGTCCAGCGCCAGGTCGCGGCCCGGGTCGTACAGGCTGCGGAGGCCCCGCGTGGAGGCGTCGCCAAGCCTCATGGTCAAGACGCCCCGGTCGGCGGCCTTCTGGGCCCGCAGGATCGCCGGCAGCGCCGAGCCATTCACATCGGCCAGCGCGGAGAGCGCGAAGGCCGCGCCCTTGGCCTGCGCCATCAGGCGGCCGCCATCGTTCCACAACCGCAGAGACGCCCCGCCTGCCGATAGGAAGACCAGACCCTCGCGCCCGCTCCGGACCTCGGTCGCCGCCCCCTTTTCTGTGGAGGCGCGCCCCTGTACCACGATGGCGCCGACGCCGGGGCGGGTCCATGTGAACCCCCGTGCCGCTCCGTCCCACCGAAGGTCCGCCGAAGGCATGGCGACCGCAGCGAGCAGCCCGAACGAAGTCAGAAGCCCCAGCCGAGTGAGCATAGCGCCATGTTGCGTCGCGAGGGCGGCGCCTGTCAAGAACGAAGGCCCGTCGGCGAACGCCGACAGGCCTCGGTTTCACGGTACCGAGCGAGCTACGCGGCCTTGAGCCACTTCATCTTCGCGCGGTCGAGCAACACGGCCAGCAACAGGATGACGCCCGTCACGATCAATTGGTAGAAGGCGTCCACGCCGAGAAGGCGCATCACGTTCTCCACGATGCCCATGATGAGCACACCCACGATGGCGCCGCTCATGGTGGCCACGCCGCCCGAAAGCGACACGCCGCCGAGCACGCAGGCCGAGATCGCCTTGAACTCGATCCCTTCTCCCGCCAGGTTGCTCGCCATCGCCAGGCGCGACGCGGTGATGACGCCGGCCAGCGCCGCCACCATGCCGGACAGCACGAACAGGACGATTTTGGTCCGCGCGACCTTGATGCCGGCCAGATGCGCGGCCTCCTTGTTGCCGCCGATCGCCAGCGTGTTCCGCCCGAACACCGTCTTGTTCAGCACGATGCCGAAGATGAGGAACGCCCCGATCATCACCCAGATGGGCAGCGAGATGCCGAGGAACGTCTCGTGCTCGAAGAGCGCGAACTCGGCGGGCGTGGCCATCACGGCCGCGCCGTGCCCGAGGATGTTCACCAAGCCGCGCACGATCTGCATCGAGGCCAGCGTCGTGATGAAGGCGTTGATGCCGCACTTGGCAATGACGAAGCCGTTCAGAAGCCCGAACAGCGCCCCGGCCAACAAGGCCCCGATCGTGCCCAGAAGCAGGCTGCCCGTCTCGTTGGCGATGATCACCGCCACCATGCCGCCGAGCCCCAGGATCGAGCCGACCGACATGTCGAAGTCGCCCGCCGCCAGACAAAGCAGCATCGTGCAGGCGATCATGCCGGTCGCCGAGACGTTCAGGCCCAACGAGATCATGTTGGGCATCGAGAGAAACCGTGGCGCGATGACGACAGCCGCGATCAGCACCAAAACGAAAACGACGATCATGCCCGATTGGGCCAAGAACTGCTTGAGTTTCATGCGGACACTCCGGCCGAAGCCGACCTGGGCAGAGCGAGTTCGAGGAGCTTCTGTTCGGTCGCTTCCTGAGCGGGCATCTCCCCGGTTACCCTCCCCTCGCTCATGACGAGGATTCGATGACTGAGCGCGAGCACCTCGGGAAGCTCGCTGCTGACGAAAAGCACGCCGATACCTTTTGCCGCCAAGCCGCGGACGATGCCGTAGATCTCGGCCTTGGCCCCGACGTCGATCCCTCGCGTCGGCTCATCCAGAAGGATGGCCTTTACCTGCTCGCTCAGCCAACGGCCCAGGATCACCTTCTGTTGATTGCCGCCGCTCAGGTTCGCCATCTTCGTGCCGAGAGACGGCGTCTTGATGCTCAGCTGGCGGATCTGCTCGTGCGAGTTGGCGGCCTCCTTGGATGGAGAGCGCCAGATGCCGAACGCGGACAGGATGCGGCGGATGCTGAGGTTGAGGTTCTCGGATACGGAGAGCATCGGGATGATCCCCTCCAGACGCCGGTCCTCCGGGCATAGCACCAGACCGTTGCGGATCGAGGCCAGCGGCCCGCCCCGCCGTATCGGCTTGCCCTGCACCAACACCTCTCCGACGTCGCCCATGTAGGCGGCCTTCAGCAGTTCGGTGCGGCCCGCGCCGATCAGCCCGAACAACCCGACGATCTCCCCGCTGCAGACGGCAAGGTCGATCGGATCCACGACGCCGGGACCTCGCACGCCCTTCAGCTCCAGGCAGACCTCGCCGTACTCCTTGGGGATCGGCGCCGGTTCATGGGTCAACGCGCGACCCACCATGCGGTTCGTGATCACGTCCTCGGTCACCCCTTCCATCGAGGTGAACGTTTCGACGTGGCAGCCGTCGCGAAGGACGGTGCACGCGTCGCACAGGTGCGTGACCTCCGCCATGCGGTGAGAGACGTACAGAACCGCCAAACCGCGGTCGCGCAGTTCGAAGATGAGCTGGAACAGGGTGTCGACTTCGCGCGCGCTCAGGCTGCTCGTGGGCTCGTCGAAGGCGATGATGCGCGCGTTGCGCGATAGCGCCTTCGCGATCTCCACCATCTGCCGCTGGGCCAGGCTCAACGTGCGCAGCCGCGTCCACGGACTCACGTCCAGGCCGACCCGTTTGAGCGACTCCTTGGTCTGCTCGCCAAGCTCGCCGCGCTTGACGAACGGCCCGGAGTGCGCGACGTGGCCGAGCCAGACGTTCTCCGCCACGCTCATGTCGGGCACCAGGTTGAGCTCCTGGTAGATGACGGCGACGCCGGCGGCCAACGCGTCGCCGGTTCCCCGGAACCGGACCGGCTTGCCGTCGATCGACATCCGCCCGCTTTCGGGCTGATGCACCCCGCTCAAAACCTTGAGCAGGGTGCTTTTTCCGGCGCCATTCTCGCCGCAGAGGCCGTGGATGCTGCCATCCTTGACCTCAAACGACACGTCTTGCAGCGCTTGCACGCCGGCAAACGCCTTGCTGATGGATTCAAACCGAACCATCGCGTCACTTCGCGGCTTTCGGCGCCTTCAGGCCCTGCGCTTCGAGTTCGTTCGCGTAGTTGTCCTTGTTGATCAGCACGCCAGTCGTGTAGGTCTCCATCGGCGGGACCGTGCCATCCTTGATCCACTTGGCCATCATCTCGACGGTCTTTCCGCCGTGGACCTTGGGCTGCAAAAGCACGGAGGCGACGAGGCCGGTCGGCTGGCCCTTGGCCCACTCTGCGGCCGCCAACGAGCCGTTGATGCCGACGCCGATCACGTTCGTGGTCGGGATGCCGCGGTTGGCGATGGCGCGGATTCCGCCGAGCACGCCGTCGTCGTTCGAGCTGAAGACGACCCAGTTCTTGATATCGCTGTGCGTGGTGAGCACGTCGTTGGCGGTGTCGCTGGCGGCCTTTACGTCGACCGAGCCGGTCCACGGAGCGGTGAAGATGCGCTCCTTCTTCACGCCGGCGGCCAGAAGGACCTCGGCGGCGCCGTCGACGCGCTGCTGGGCGGTCTCAAGACCGGGGACGGTGATGGCGATGCCGCCGACCGTCGCGGGGTCCCAGCCGCGCTTCTTCATCTCGTCCGCGATGCCCTGGCCGACCTGCTTGCCGATGTCCTTGGCCGAAATGCCAAGGTGCGGAACGTCCGCAAGCGGGGTCTTCTTGTTGTCCACCAGCCGGTCGTCGACGCTCATCAGCTTCAGACCGCTCTGCTTCGCGGCGTCCCGGATCGCGGTGCCAAGCTGCACCTGCGGGGCGCAGATGATGATCCCCTTGCAGCCGTTCGTCGCCATGGTCGACATCGTGCTGATCACGTCTTCGCCCTTGAGCGCCTGCTGCACGACGACCTCGACGCCCAGTCGATCGCCCTCTTCCTTGGCGAACTTCGTCTCGTCCTGGAACCAGCTGTCGGACATCGACTTGACGATGAAGCCTATCTTGAAGTCCTCCTTTTTGACTCCGGCGGTGGCGCCCTTTCCGGCTTCAGATTTCGGAGAGCAGCCGACGAGGGTAAGCCCCAAGGCGGCCATAGCGAGGATGGCGATTAGTCTTTTCATGTCAGAACCCAGGTGTTTGGTGGGGGCCCACGCGTCTGCCCGTCAGGTACGGGCCGGCCCGGCACGCGGCTCCCGAAATGCAGCAACGCAACGAACGCTAGCCCGCGCGCCACTGACTCCAGCAGACTTGTATACCCCTAGCAAGCCATGCGGACGCAACATTAGGATCAACTTAGCTTTCTGCGGCGTTCGCGTCGAGCGTCGGGCCAGTACCCCGGGAACTTGATGCAACGTTCCGTCAACCGGGGGTAAAACCTCGCGCGTGTATGCCGCAACCGCACTCGCTCTGCTCGCGCTGGGCATGCTCCCGGCTGATAGCGTCATGAAACAGCAATGGAAGATGCAACCTGGCCCGTTGGCCACGCGCTGGGCCAAGGATGTTGGCCCCGACAACGCCCATCCCGAGTATCCGCGCCCACAGATGGTGCGCCGCAATTGGAAGAATCTTAACGGTCTTTGGGAACTGGCCGTTCGGCCGAGGCAGGAGGGGCGGCCCGAGGCCTTCGAAAGCTCGATCCTGGTTCCCTTCCCGATCGAGTCGTCGCTCTCGGGGGTGATGCGGCGAGTCGACGAGACGCAGCGTATCTGGTACCGCCGAACCTTTTCGGTTCCGCAGGGCTGGGGCAAGCAGACCGTGTTGCTCCACTTCGGCGCCAGCGATTGGGAAACCACGGTGTGGGTCAACGGCCAGGAGATGGGCGCCCACAAGGGCGGCTACGACCCGTTCACGTTCGACGTGACGAAGGCGCTCAAGCCTGGCGGCGAGCAAGAGGTCGTGGTGGCCGTTTGGGACCCGACCGATGCCGGAACGCAGCCGCGCGGCAAGCAGGTCAAGAACCCGCTCGGCATCTGGTACACGCCCACCAGCGGCATCTGGCAGACCGTCTGGATCGAACCCGTGCCCGAGCAGCACGTGGATCGGCTCGTCATCACTCCCGACCTCGACAAGGGCCAGGTGACGGTGAAAACGCTGGGATACGACGGCCCGGTGAGCGCCGAGGCGTTCGACTCCGGCCGCCTGGCCGCACAGGCCAAGGGCGAGGGCGAGGTGGTCCTCAAGCTCGAAAACGCCAAAACGTGGTCGCCCGATTCGCCCTTCCTCTACGACCTCCGCATCAAGGCCGGCGACGACCAGATGCGCAGCTACTTCGGAATGCGCAAGGTCTCGCTCGGGAAGGACGAGGCCGGCGTCACGAGGGTGATGCTGAACAACAAGCCGTTCTTCATGGTCGGCCCGTTGGACCAAGGCTTCTGGCCGGACGGTCTTTACACCGCGCCGACCGACAAGGCGTTGCGCTACGACATCGAGGTAACCAAACGGTTGGGCTTCAACATGGCGCGCAAGCACGTCAAGGTCGAGCCCGCGCGTTGGTACTACTGGTGCGACAAGCTCGGCCTGCTGGTGTGGCAAGACATGCCGAGCGGCGACGGCTACATCGGCGGCGCCGACCCCGACCTGGCCCGCACGCCCGAGTCGGCCGCGCAGTACGACGCCGAACTCAAGGCGATGGTCGAGGCCAACCGAAACAGCCCCAGCATCGTCGTTTGGGTCCCGTTCAACGAGGGTTGGGGCCAGTTCGACACGGCCCGCGTCACCACGATGCTGAAGGAGCTCGATCCCACGCGCTTGGTGGACTCCGCCAGCGGCTGGACCGACCGCGGAACCGGCGACCTGTCCGACTGGCACGTCTACCCCGGTCCGGGCGCCCCGCCCTCCGAGGCCACACGCGCCTCGGTCTTGGGCGAATTCGGCGGCCTCGGCCTTCCGCTCAAAGGGCACACGTGGCAGAGCGAGAAGAACTGGGGGTACCGCTCGTTCAGCGACCAAAAGAGCCTATCGGAGGCGTTCGTCGGGCTCTTCAACAACATCCGCCCGCTCATCGCCTGGCCCGGCCTTTGCGCCGCGGTCTACACGCAGACCACGGACGTCGAGGTCGAGGTGAACGGCCTGATGACGTATGACCGCGAGGTGCTCAAGGTCGACGAGAAGCAGGCTCGTGAGGCGATCAAGCGCTCTGGCAAACCCGTCGCCGGGGTCCGCGAGGTCGTCCCCACCGCGCTCAAGGCGCCGGTCGACTGGTCCTACACCACCGATAGGCCGGCCGACGACTGGTTCCAGCCGGCGTTCGACGACTCGGCCTGGGCGGTCGGTCCGGCCGGTTTCGGCACGGAGGGCACGCCCGGCGCCGTCGTGCGCACCAAGTGGGACACGAGCGACATCTGGATCCGCCGGACGTTCGAGGTCCCGCGCGGAACGAAGTGGGCCAACCCTCACCTGATGATCCATCACGATGAGGGGGCGGAGGTGTACATCGACGGCGCGCTGGCAGCCAACCTGCCCGAGTTCGTCACCGGCTACGTCTGGGTACCGATCAAGGCGGCGCCGAAGGCCGGCAAGCACACCTTGGCCGTGCATTGCCACCAGACCAAGGGCGGCCAGTACATCGACCTCGGACTCGCCGACATCGCAAAGGACTGAGCCTGCCTCAACCTGGAACGTGCAATACTGCGGGCCGTGACCTTCTTGGAGGCCGGCCCGCGGTGTTAGTGGCCCTTTATTCGGTTGCGATCCTCGTGAGCGCAGCCCTTTTGTTCTTTGTGGAGCCGATGTACGCGCGGTACCTGTTGCCGCGTCTCGGCAGCGCTCCGTCGGTCTGGAACACGGCGCTGGTCTTCTACCAGGCCGCGCTACTCGCGGGCTACGCCTACGCGCACGTTGCCACCAAATGGTTGGGTGTTCGTCGGCAGGCCGTGCTTCACCTAGCGTTGCTCGCCCTGCCGTTTCTGTTCCTCCCGATCGGCCTCGCGGCGGACGCCCTGCCGCCCACCTCGGGCAGCCCCGCGCCGTGGGTGTTGGTCACGATGGCGACCACCGTGGGCGTGCCGTTCTTCGTGGTTTCGGCCACGAGCCCGCTCCTGCAGCGCTGGTTCTCGGAGCTGGGGCACCAAACCTCCCACGACCCGTACTTCCTTTACGCGGCAAGCAACGTGGGCAGCATGGTTGGGCTGTTCGCCTACCCGTTGTTGATCGAGCCGTCGCTGACGCTGAAGGCGCAGAGCAACCTGTGGACCGGCAGCTACCTGCTCCTCGTGGCGCTGATGGCCGCGTCGGCGTTCGCGCTCTGGCGCCGAAACGGCGCCAAGGCCGCCGACCCGACGCCGGAACCCGCGTCGGCCTCCGACCGCCTTGCCTCGCCCACGCCCCTGCGCAAAGCGCGCTGGGTCATGCTGGCCTTCGTGCCGTCGAGCCTGATGATGGGGGTCACCACCTTCATCGCGACCGACGTGGCCTCCATCCCGCTGCTCTGGGCGATCCCGCTGGCGCTCTACCTGTTGACCTTCACCATCGCCTTCTCCAAGCGTCGGTTCGTCCCGCACCATGCCATGGTCTTGGCCACGCCCCCGTTGTTGCTGGCCGGGCTGGTGGCGATGGTCGGTCCGGTCGCGAACCCGGTCTGGCTGCTCGTCACGGTGGGGCTTCTCGGCTTCTTCGTCAGTTCGCTGGCCTGCCACGGCGAGTTGGCGGCCGATCGCCCCTCGCCGGAGCACCTGACCGAGTTCTTCCTGCTCACCTCGCTCGGCGGCGTGCTGGGCGGCGCGTTCTGTGGGCTGCTTGCGCCGGTGGCGTTCAAGAGCGTGCTCGAGTACCCGATCACCCTGGTGCTCTGCGCCGCCGTACTGCCCAAGCTAGCGAACGCCGATGGGCGACGCCAGGCGCTGGGCGACTGGTTGTGGCCCGCGGGAGTCGTCGCCCTCGCCTTGGCGGGTTACGGCGCTCTACAGGCGTTCCACCTGAACGACGACCATTCGGACTCGTGGATGGCGCTGGCCTTACCAGCGGTCCTGGCGCTCGCCGCGATGGATCGGCCCAAGCGCCTGGCGCTCTCGTGCGCGGCGTTGGCGGTCGTCGGTCTGTGGCAGGGCGGACTCGCCCGCCGGACCGTCTTTGAGTCTCGGGGTTTCTTTGGCGCGCTCCGCGTCTCGAACGACTTCGAGCGCAACTGCCGCGCTTTCTACCACGGCACGACGTTGCACGGAACCCAGAGCCTGGACCCGGTATGGGCCAAGAAGCCGATCTCCTACTACTTCCCGACCGGTCCGATCGGCGAGGTGTTCGCGAAGCGGCCGTTGCCGCCGAACGCGAGCATCGCGATCGTCGGGCTCGGCGTCGGCTCGCTAACCGCGTACGCCCAGCCGGGCCAAACGTGGACGGTGTACGAGATCGACCCCAAGGTGGTCGAGGTGGCGCGCAACCCGCGCCTTTTCACCTACCTGCGGGACGCCAAAGCCCCGATCGAGATCGTGCTGGGGGACGCGCGCCTTAGCTTGGCGCGCTCCACCCGAGTGTTCGACCTGATCGTGCTGGACGCCTACAGCTCGGACTCGATTCCGATCCACTTGATGACGCGCGAGGCGCTGCGGGTCTACCTGAACCGCCTGAAACCGGGCGGCATCATCGCGTTCCACCTCTCCAACCGGCACCTGGACCTTGAACCGGTCACGGCCAACCTTGCGCGAGACGCCGGGCTATGCGCCATCGTGCGGTGGGACGGCGACATGACCGACGAGGAGTCGCGGCACGGCAAGCAGCCGTCGCAATGGGCGCTTGTGGCGCGCCGCAGGGCCGACCTGAACCCGATGGTCAAGGAAGCGGTCTGGACGCCGCCGGCGACGCTGCCCGGCCTCCGCACCTGGACCGACGACTACTCGAGCGTCGTCGGCGTTCTCCGGATGCTGGGCAAGTAACCATTTGGTCAGTTCGGGTCGCGCCGGCCCGCGCCCTGGGTGACCTGCCGGCGCGCTTCCGTGACCGCTCGGTGGAACTCCGCGGGAAGGTTGGAGTAGCTCTTGGCGGCGAGGTCCGGGTTGAACGCGGAGTCCTGCAACGTCCAATCCATGTCGGCCATGAACGGACCGATGGTCTCTTTGCGCGACTCCATGAAGAGATCGAACTCTATTCCGTCGCTTGAGATCTGCATCATCCTTTCGATGTGAAGGTCTGCGCTGTAGTGGAACCTCAGCGTTGTGAGAAGACCAGGTTCGTAGCGTTCGTACTGCGCGCCGCTTGCCCCGCCATCCAGTAAGGCCAACTCGCCCAACGGGATCGTCGCGCTCGCCGATCCGGCGGGGCCGAACGCCTTGACCGCAGGCGCTCGGCTTGCGCGCATGGCGAGCGTGCCGGCTTCGATCGGCGGCGAATACCAGGGGCATGTTCGCTCGGCGCCCATGCTGTACGGATGGTAGAGATCGTATCCAGGACGGGCCAGGGAGTAACCGATCGCCGGCCCAGGCTCGGAGTTGAAGAGCAGCGAGTGGAACTCGCTTCTGGCGTTGTCGGCCAACTGCTGGACAGCCAGTCCCCCGCCGGACTCCAGCGCCCGCTTCTGCTGCGCGCTCAGGCAGCCCCAGAAGCGCAGCGCGTCCCGCTCGGGGCCATAGACGCCGGCGAGGATCGCGTGGGCTTCGGACGGGCAGACCAACGAAAGGCACGCCGCGTCCAGCGCCATCGGGAAGTTGCCCGTGGGCGAACCCAGGGCGTACGCAGCCAGATCGTCCAGCGACAGGAAGCCCTTGGTGGCGCAGGTCCGCAGAGCTTTCCCCAGGGCGCGGCGGTCGACCCTGGCATCCCAGCATGCAGCGAGGCGGGAGGGACATACCGTCATCCATCCGTCCGCCACCTGGACCTCCAGCCCCCAGTCGCGCGCCGCAGCCAGGAACCGCGACGGCAGGACCGAGCCAGCGGCGAAGAGCGCGCCGCTCTTGCCCAGCACCGAGTCCGGCAGGTAGGCGACCATGCTTACCTTCAGCCCTTCGGCCGCCGCCATGAAGCCTTCCGACGGGAACGTGCCCAGCGGTTCGTACCGTTCGGGGTTCAAGAGCCGCTCCCGAGCCTTCTCCGACAGCATCGGTGGGTTGAACTCCTTGGGCGCGGCGACGTTGAAGCCGGGGGCCTTGGGCACGCGGGCGATGCAGGCGAGCTCCAGCGCATCGCCCCCGACAACCGGGATGCCAACGCCCAGCGAAGGACCGAACCATCCCAGCCCCTCCTTCGCTTCGGGCGTAAGAGAGATCGGCCTTTCGCCCTCCGACGCCGACGCCGCCCCGCCGGGAGGCGCCTCCTCCGGCGTAGGAGCGATCCAAAAGGTGTTGGTTACGAGGATGATCCCGGGCTTGTTGACCGCAACCGCCTGCACGGAAACCCCTTCGCTGGCCAAGGGACGCCGCACGACGAAGTAGCCGCCATTGGGCGGGTAGTCAAGGTACTTCGCGGGAAGCGGGCCGCCGACAGGCAAGCCACTCGGCTTCATCGGCCATTCGGAAGCGTAGTCGATGAACCGCTGGTTGAACGGATTGGTCCGCCTCGAGTGGTCGACCCATACGCACCAGTAGGCGCGTCCCCCGGGAGCGAGCGCGGCAAGGTCGGCAGGGGGAATGCTCTTCAACAACCGAGCGGTAAGCGGCCCGCCCACCACCTCGGGGCGGAGCGACTCCAGCGTCTTTTGGAACCCCTCGGCGCGCCGCGCGAAGTCGGCCTGCCGAACCTCAAACGCCGTCTTCTTCGTTCGGACGAGGTGGTAGAACGCTCCCCGGGCGTTCCATTCGGCGCGCAGCGTGGCGGCGATCCGCTTCAACGCCTCGTCCAGCGTCACGCCCTCAAAGCGAACGGCCACGACGTCGAGTCGCACCTCGTCCGACACGGTGATCGTCAGGCCAACCTGCTTGCCAAACTCGGCCAACAACGCGTCCGCCGTCTTGGCGTTGGAACGGAACGTCACGACCTTGTTCAGGTCTTGAGCGCCGACGCCCATCGCGAGCGCCAAAGCCAATGCGCAACAACAACCGCCACGGACCAGCTTCGCCATCGAAACGCCTCCCGTCGCCGACGAGGCGATTCTACTCGCATCGCGGTTCCGCTACGCAGCGCCCAAACCTAGGGGATGGCGCGGCCTGGCCTTGACAACACGCGCCCCCCGCCATCAAATCCCCTGGCGCGTTCGAAGTACTGACGGTACGCCGCGTCCACCGCCGTCCGGAACTCCGCCGGAAGGCCGCTGTAGTCCGAGGCCACCGCCCCCCGCGCCACCTCCATGCCCTGGATCGTGCGCACCATCCCCACGTTCGGCGTGAGGAAGAACTGGAACGTGAAGGTCGACATCGCCCCGGGCACGAAGCTCGTGTAGCTGGCCGTGGAACGCCCCATGTTCACGCCGCCCTCGGCTTGGGCGCGCAACATACCAAACTGCCGCGCGCTGAAGGCCTGGCCGGCAGTGGTCGGCGAGACGAACGCCAGGACCGCCGGTTCCCGCGTGGCCCGCAGCGTCACGATCCCGGCGCGCGGCAGGCCGTCGGGAAACGCCTCCGTCCGCTCAAAGGCCCGCACACCCCCCATGCCCGGGGCCACAGGCGCCGGGCCGCCCGGCCCGCCGGGGCCGGAGGGCACAATGCCCGTCGGCCCGTCAGACGAGTTGTAAATGAGCGAGTTCACGGCGCTACGGGCGTTACCGGCGAGCCGGCCGAACGACAGCCGCTCTCCCGCCAGCAGCGAACGCCGTTGCCCGGCGGTGAGCGCGCCCCAGAACCGCAGAACGTCTCGCTGGACCGAGTACAGTTGCGAAAGCGTCCGCACGCCGACGCTCGGGTCGAGCAGCCGGAAGTACTCCGCGTCGATGCCGAACTGCTGCATGACCTGCGGCGAGTTCAGGGCGTAGTTCGCCTGCTCGTCCAGCGAAAGCGTGCCCTGGGTGGCCATCGCCCGTAGCGCCCGGCCCAGTGCCTGGCGGTCGACCCGATTGTCCAGGCTGGCCACCAGGTTCGCCGGCTTCGCGATCAACCAACCGCCCTTCAGTTCGACGCTCAACCCCCAAACCTCCTTGGCGTAGGCCAGAACCTGCGACGGCGTCTTGGGCCCCGAGGCGAAGCACGCCGCGCTCGCGGCCATCGCAGAGTCGGGCAGGCAGGCGACCATGTTGCTGTTGCTCGCCTCGGCCGCCGCCATCAGCGCCTCCGATGGGATCGTGCCAAGCGGCTCGTACTTCTCGGGGTTGACGATCCGCTGCCGGGTCTGCTCGTCGAGCAGCGGCGCGGGCCCGGACGGCGCGGGAGATGCGGACGAAAGGAGCACGGGCGTCCCGGCTCCGGCGGTAAACCGGGGCTCGGGAGCAAGCGCCGGAGTTTGGAACCACGCCACCGCCTGCTTGGCGGCGTCGGATAGGGCGACGGGCTTTTCGCCCTCCTTGGGCCCGACGTCAGGCGCGGCCTTGGCCTCCTCCTTGGGTGAAGCCATCGTCACCACCGGCCCATAGGTGAGGCCGAAGGGCGTGACCAACTGCAAACCGACGTAGAACCATTGCGCGTTGGGCGCCGTGGTAACCACGACGTACGCGGCGCGGGGGCCGCCTGCGTTCGGCGCTCCGCCGGGAACGGACGGCGCGGGCATCGCGGACACGATGTCCGACAGAATCCGCACCGCTTTGGCCGGCAGTCGACGCTGCATCCGGGTGGCCGACGGCGAGAAGACCAGGCGCTCGCCCCGACCGAGCCCGGCGATCGCCGCGGGGTCCAGGTACCGGACGAGCTCGCGCAACGCGGAGTCCCCGCCGAGCGGCGGCGCGCTCTCGGACTGCTCGGGCGCCAGCAAGGGCTTCCACAGCAGCGCCTTGGCGGCGATGTCGGCCTGCCTGGCCTGGCGCACTAGATCGTCGTCCCGGATCAGCTGGTATCCGCCTCCGGCACGCGTCCACTGCCCGCTCACCGCGCCCGCGATCCGTTGCAGCGCCTCGGAGGCCGGCACAGCCGAAAGCCGTACCGCCAGAACGTCCTTGCGAACGTCGTCGGAGGCGGTCAGCGACAACCCGATCTCCTTGCCCAGCGCCGCCAACAGGGCGTCGGCCGTCATGGCGTTCGATTTGAACGTGACCGATCTGCCGAGGTCCTGCGCCCCCGCCACCGCCGCAACGCAGAGCGCCGCGGCACACCAACCCAACAGGCGTAGCCGTACCATACGATGCCTTCCTGACCGTTCAGACGTTTCTACGCCCACCATCGGTACCGAGCGCATCGGGTGGCCGCAAGCTACACTGGGGACATGGTGTTCGTGGCGGACGGCGCCGAGCGGCTGGACCGGTTCATCGCCCGGATGGCGCCCCAACACAGCCGGACCAAGCTGGCGAAGCTGATCGGCGCCGGCGAGGTGAGCGTGGACGGCGTGGCGATCACCAGGCCGTCGTTCCAACTCGCCGCCGGGCAGCGGGTCGAACTGGAGGAGCCGCCCGAAACCCCGCCCCACAACCTGGAGCCGGTCGCCATCCCGCTCGACGTGCGGTACGAGGACGAGGTGCTGCTGGTGGTGAACAAGCCCCGCGGCATGGCCTCGCACCCGGCGCCCAACGAGAAGGACCCCACCCTGGTCAACGCGCTTCTCGCGCGCAGCCACGATCTGAGCACCGAAGGCGGAGCGTTCCGCCCCGGCATCGTGCACCGCCTGGACAAAGACACCACCGGCCTGATGATGGTGGCCAAGACCGACGCGGCACACCGCAAGTTGGCCGACCAGATCCGGGCGAAGACCGCGGAGCGCCGCTACTTCGCGGTCGTGCACGGCAAGCCGCAGCTGGAGCGCTTCACCATCGACGCCCCGCTCGGCCGCCACCCTGGGATGCCGACGCGCATGGCGGTACGGAACAACGGCCGGAACGCCATCACCCACGTCAAGGTGCTGACGCGCCTGGATGCGGGCACGCTCCTTGCGCTACGCCTGGAGACCGGGCGCACCCACCAGATCCGCGTCCACCTCGCCGAGTTCGGCCTACCCGTGCTGGGCGACCGGCTGTACGGCCGCAAGGGCGAGCCGAAGGACGCGCTGCAACTCCACGCCGCCTATCTGGCGTTCACGCACCCCGTTACAGCCGAGCGCGTCGTCGTGTATGCTGACCCGCCGGAGGATTTCCTGGGCTGCGACGCCGTGGCCCGGGAGTTGATCGAGCGATGGAGCTAGACCCCGATTCGCCCGCGGCGCGTGTGAACGTATCCGGAATGCACACGGCCACGCCGTTCGACCTGCTCGCCGTGGTGCTCTCGCGCGAGGCGCGGGACACGCCGCTCAACTCGTTGCCCGCCGCGAGCCTGGTCAAGAGGTACGGCATCGCCGGGCTGGGCGACATGGGCGCCGCCGACCTTCGCGAGGTCTCGGGGCTGGAGTGGTTCGAGTCGATGCGGGTGATGGCGGCCATCGAGCTGGGCCGCCGCTCCGCGCTGGCCCGCAAGGGCGAGCAACCGACGGTCACGCAACCGCAGCAGGTCTGGCGGCTGTTCGCCAACTTGGCCAACGAGAAGCAGGAGCACTTCTGCGCGGCGCTTCTCGATTCGAAGGGCCACCTGATCGGCCGACCGACCATACACATCGGCACGATCAACAGCAGCCTCGTGGGGCCCAGGGAGGTGTTCCGACCGGCCGTCCAGGCGGGCGCAGCCAGCGTGATCCTGGTGCACAACCACCCCAGCGGCAACCCCGAACCGAGTCCCGAGGACATCGAGATCACGCGCAAGTTGAAGCGTGTGGGCGACTTGCTCGACATTCCGGTCCTGGACCACGTGATCATCGGCCATGATCCCGAGTACGTTAGCCTGCACGACCGAGGTTTGATGTGAACATGCCAGACGAAATGGAGTCCCCGATCGCCGAACTCAGGCCGCTGATGGAGGCGATGCACCAGACGCGCGAGGCGGCGCTTCCCCAGTGCCGCCTGCTGATCCAGACCTGCTCCAAGTGCATCCGGCACGTGCACCGCCGCGAGTTCGACGCCGCCGGCCGGTTGCTGGAGAGGGCCAAGGGGATCGCCGCCCAGGCGCGCCAGGCGCTCGAGGAGTACCCGCAACTGCTCTACGCCGGGTACCTGCAGGACGCCGAGAAGGAGCTGGTCGAGGCGGCGGCCGTGCTCGCGATCGTGCTCGACACGCCCCTGCCGACCGCCGACGAGTTGGGCGTCGGCATGTCCAGCTACCTTAACGGCATGGGCGAGGCCTCCTCCGAGTGTCGCCGGTACGTGCTCGACGAGATGCGAAAGGGCGACCTGAGCAAGGCCGAGTCGATGCTGGTGCAGATGGAGTCGATCTACGACGACCTGATCACCTTCGACTACGCGGACTCCCTCACCGGCGGGCTGCGGCGCACCTGCGACGCGCTGCGCGCGGTCATCGAGCGCACCCGCAGCGACCTCACCACCACCCGCGTGCAGACCGACCTGCTCACCGAGCTTCGCGCGGCCAAGGCGAAGGACCAGGGCCAGCGGGCCTGACGTGCGCCGAGGTCCGGTGGGTGTTCGCCCGCCGGACCTCATCTCCCTAACCCAAACGCCGACGCTAGACCTTTTCCCCCATCTTGCGCAGCCGTTCCGTTTGGAACTTCAACGTCTTGCGCATGGGGCCCATCCTGGCGATGGACGGCGCCCTTTTGAAGAGCTCCTTCAACGCCCACACGTCCCTTTTGAGGCGTTCTGGATCGTTGTTTTTCCAGAGGCCAGAAGCATACGCCGAGGCCAAGGCGTAGTACGTCCGAAAGTCGTCCGGCTCCAGCTTGAGGAGCCGCTCGGCGCACTCAACGGCCTTCTTCGGGTCGGCCCAGCCGTATGCCCCGTAACCTTCCGTCGCGATGCGAAGCAGGTGTCGGTTGTCCGGGTACCTCCTCAGCAGCGTGGCCGCATCCCGAGCATAGGCTGGGAAGCCAATACCCAAACGCCAAAGGCGAACGACGCGCCACTCTTCGGAGCCGTTGTCCGGGTCGCGGAGCGCCTTGTCCAGGCCGGGGCAACGCGGCCTGTTTACCGGAATCCGCGACTCGAACGCCGCCACGTGAAGGACGCCCAACACAAGCGCCGCATCCCGACGGCGCGCCGAACCCTCGGCGGCTTTGTTGAACTCGCCGCCCGCTTGCGCGCCCAGTTCATCCAACGGCTTCGTGTTGTTCAGCTTTACGGCCTCGCGAAAGGCCCGCTCAACGCGTGCGTCGGCCGATTCGACCGGCCCGGCCGCGTGTCCCGTTGCGGCGCCCAGGAACAATGCGACGGCGCACAGCGCCAACGCGCTCGCGGTCCTTCTGACCATCAACGGTCCTCCTTTGTGGGATCGGCTCATCATTGAACTCACCGGCCTGCGGCATAGCGAATCGAAAACGGCCGGCGATGCATGAAAGCAGTCGCTGGACATTTGCCTAGATATGCCTCAGGTTGACCGTGACTATACCAAGGGGCCGCGAAGTTGTCAAGCTTAGCCCAACCAAGTTGAAGGAAACGTCCGGTTCGGCCCTTACCAGAAGTCTCCTCACCTCGTGGCCCAACGGGGCGCGGGCCCGAAGCAGGTCCGCGCGGCCAACGGCAAGGACCAGGGCCACGGCGCCTGACGTTACCGAACGTCGTATCGCAGACCTTCTACGATGCTGAGCGGCCGGATGGCGCCGTCGCGGCCCACTTTGGCCATTTGGGGCACGCCGTCCTCGTCGTAGACGACGACCGTCCAGCCCTCACCATCGGCTTGAACCGTGAAGCCGCCTGGGAAAGGCCCTTCGTCGAACCGGGAGGAGACGGCCAGCGGCCCCCGGCCGCCGCGTCCCACCCGCGCCCTCAGCTCCTGGGGGAAACGGGCGCCCGTCTTCTCCGCCAAGAGCCCGTCAAGCGCCTTGCCGAACTCGGCGACCGAACCCGACGGGCGGTTGGAGTAGCTTTCGCCCAGGTAATCGGCCACCGTCGCCGAAGAAGGCCACACGGCCAATCCGCAGATCAAGCCCAGACCCGCGGCCGCAACGCCGACCACGAAAGGCCAACCCCGCCGCCGATCGAGGAGGAAACAGACAAGCGTCCCAAGCCAGTACGGGAGCCCGACGCACAGGCCGAGGACGTTGACCAAGGCGCCTTGGTAGGCGGCCGGAGAAAGGACGGCCACCGCGGCGGGCCGTTTCTGTCGCCACGAAAGGCTCAGGTCATGCCTCATCTGGGTGGGCGTCAGGTTGGCCCGAAGGCGCGTCCACTTGGCGCCCGGCCAAAGCACCGGCGTCAGGTCGGGCTGGGCGAGATGCCTCCACCCGCGCGCGACGGTATCGGCTTTGGCCAGGCGAACCCGACCAGTGGACACGTTCGACAAGTCGAAACGCGCGCCCACCGCCTGGAATGGAGGTTGAAGGGCGATCCGCGCCTGCGTGAGATCGGCGGTCATCCACGGCTGGAAACCGTCCGCCTCGGCATAACGGTCGCCGACTACGAAAAGGTCGAACGCAATCTTTGTGCCCGGATTCGCCACGAACCACGTCGGAAAGACGGGCCTGGGTGAGCGGAACGTCAACCTTAGCAAGCGCTTCGCGGCGCTCACCGCGGGCGCGCGCACCGCGACAAACGACCAACCCTGCCGGATGTACTCGTCGGCCTCCGGCGTCACCCGGGTGAACGCCGCGAAGCGATGACGGCTCAGCCACGCGTCATGCTCTTCGCCGTTCCGGACCTCTGGGATGGCGACCATCATCCGACGAAGAAGGTCTGGCGGCACGGGGTTTGCGCTCGGACCGACTTTCGCCTGCGTACCCGCGTCCGGGCTGCTCGGCCAAGAGGCAACGTACCAGCCGAACCCGCCGAGGAACGCAGATGCCGCGAGGAAGGCCGCCACGCGCTTCCATCGACTCTCCCGGAGCAACAAGGGCGACGCGACGGCGGCAATCAGCAGACCGAACGCCGCCCCGACGGGCCCGTGACCCGGAACCTTGCCGACCCCCGAAGGCGCCGAAGCCGCCGACGCCTCGTCGAGAG
The DNA here is from genome assembly GCA_964539295.1 of uncultured Fimbriimonadaceae bacterium. Taxonomy (GTDB): domain Bacteria; phylum Armatimonadota; class Fimbriimonadia; order Fimbriimonadales; family Fimbriimonadaceae; genus CAZIIS01. Next base: position 30,484 of record CAZIIS010000017.1, read on the forward strand.
CGGCAGCCGAAACCGTTTCGATGCGTCTGGGCCTCGCCGGCACGGGGACCAACCACTCGGCCATTCCCGCCCCGACCTGGGACGGAGACTCGATGAGCAGCGTCTCCTCACCGTCGCGCCAGGATATCAACGCACGCTGGTGAACGACGGGCAGGCGCGATCGCGCCCCCTGTGCGCCAAGCGCGAGACAGACCGTAAGCAGCAGGAACAGCGCTTTCGCAAACACGGCAATCGTTGAGTGTCTCGATGGCATGGATACGTTCATCGGCCTACCCCGAACCAAACCGTGGGCACGGACCCGAAGGGGGGCCGCGCCCCAGACGACGCCCCTAGAACTTGAACTGGTCGATGTTGTCCTTGGTGAAGACCAGCAGGTCGCCGAGCATCACCTTGTCGCCCTCGACCTTGCGCTCGCCGAGCCGGCCCGCCTTGATGGTCGTCGCCCCGGCCTTCAGTTCGCCCTTCGCCAGCGCGTGCGCCACCTGGACGGTCAGGTAACCCAGGTCCTTGGTGTTCCAGAGCACCACCGACTTCACGGCGCCGTCCTTCACGTAGCCGCGCATGTCGTTGGGAGTGGCCAAACCGGTCACCAGCACCTTGCCCGCCATTCCGGCCTGCTTGATCGCCTCGGCGGCCCCGGGGAACGAGACCGAGCTGATGGCGAAGATCCCCTTGAGGTTGGGATACGCCTTCATGAAGTCCTGCGTGACGGCGAAGGCCAGCTTCTGGTCCTCGTTGGACGGCTTGGTGGCCACCAGCTTGAGCCCCGGGTACTCCGGCAGCCGCTCCTTGATGTACTTGATCCACTCGTTCTGGTTGGCGGCGGTGACGGCGGCGGTGACGATCGCCACGTCGCCCGTCGCGGCCTTCCCGCCCAGGTCCTGAGCCATCGCGTCGACCAGCTTGTAGCCGATGTCCTTGGCGGTGCCCTGGTTCACCATGAACTCGCGCGTGTCGGGGTCGGTGTCGGCGTCCCAGGTGATCACATGGATCCCCTTTTCGCGGGCCGCCTTCATCGCCGGGGCCAGGACGTTCCGGTCGTTGGCGGAGACGGCGATCACGTCCACCTTTTTTAGCGTCCACTGCTCGATGTACTTGGCCGCGTCTTCGGCCGCGCCGCTGGTGGGGCCGTCGTAAATCAGCTCGACGTCGCCTAGCTCCTTGGCCGCCTCCATCGCCCCCTCGGAACAGCTTGTGAAGTAGGGCACGCCCTTCTTCTTGGGGAGCATGGCGACCACGATCTTCTTCCCGCCGGTGGCCGGTTTGCCGGGCTCGGTGGAACCAGAGGGCGCTGGGCCACAGCCGGCCAGCAACGCGACGAGCGCCCCAAGGGCGAGCAAATGGAAGGCTTTACCGTTCATCTTCGACTTCCTATCCAACGATGCGCCCGCATGTTATCCGTTTGTAATGCTCCCAAGGCAACACCGGAGGTGGATCGACGCAAAAGCGCAAACCCCCTCTCCGAGGTTTCCCGGAAAGGGGGCGAGCACACGTCCTTCGGCGAAGGCGTCTAGCGCCGGGTCGACCACTTGCGGGCGGCCAGCAGCGCCACGCCGAAACCGGTGGCGACCAGCGTGGCGGGCTCCGGTACCGGCCTCGGAGGCGGACCGTCGCGTTCGGTCAGGCGCACCATGAGCAGCGAGCCGCTCGAAAGGAGGCCCAACGGCGCCACGAGCATGGCGCCACTGCTACCCACCGTCGTCGGGCCCTCGGTCGGCGTTTCGCCGGGCTCATCGGCGACGATCTCCCCGCCCGACGACTCGGGGAGCGGGGGTTCGCTGGGTTCGGCCGCGATCATCGCCACAAGATCGGTCTGAAGCGGTAGATCGAGGGCGCGAAGCTCGACGGTCGCGGTCGGGTCCATCGCCAGCGGCAGAAGCTGGTTCGCCTGCACGTCGGAACCGGCTTTCATTGGGTTGCCGCACGACCACTTCAACACCGGCGTGCCGGCCTTGTCGGCCCACACCGGCGTCCCCTTCTTCAACATGAAGGCGCGGGTGCGGACCTCGCCGGAGTCCGGCACGTTGTACACCTGGTAGACGCCGGCCTCGCGGAGCTGCGACTTGTGAAGGCCCTTCACCATCGCCAGCACCTCGCCGCGCGTCATCCCAAAATGCCGCATATACCGGTCCATGACGATCTTGTCGTTCCGGACCTGCTGGCAAAGTTGGGCGTGGGATGCGACGCGTTTGTTCAGAAACGCGTTGGGTTCCGGCCTTGCAGAGGCCGAACAGGCGGCAACAGTCATCACTGCTGCAACGAGCGCACCGGTCCATCTTAACATTCCACTCCACCTTCTGGAGAAAAACCAGAACGTGCCTCCCGTCTTTGTGCGAAATCCCGATATGGATCGCGCGTTGGCCCGGAAAGCGCGCCCTCACGGGTAGGAGCGCAACAAGAACCGGGCCACAAGCCACTTCTCTACAGGGTACACGCAAAAAACGGCCGTTGATGCGGCAATCGCGTAATGTTGTCAGGGCCGACATGGCATCGGCCCTATGGGGGCGCCTAGATCTCGTAATCCCGCTCTTGCATCTCGCGGGCGCGCTGCGCGCGCAGGATGACCTGCAAGGCATCAAGGGCGGCAGCCTGCTCGGCCTCTTTCTTGGCGCGACCGGCGCCTTCGCCCATCACTTCGTTGTCGAACAGCACCTGCACGGTGAAGCGCCTCTCGTGGGCGCTGCCGTCCTCACGCGCCACACGGTACTGCGGCGTGCGATGCCAGATCGCCTGAGCGACCTCTTGAAGGCGGGACTTGTGGTCGTTCGGGCTCACGTCTCCCGCGCTGACCTGCAGCAGGTAGGGGTGAAGCTGCTCAAGCGCGAACCAGCGCGCCTTCTCCAGCCCCGACTCCAGGTAGATGCTGCCCAGCGTTGACTCGAAGATGTCGCACAGGATCCCGGAGCGGCTGCGGCCGCCGGTCGATTCCTCGCCCGGCCCCAGTTCGAGTTCCTGGTCGAGCCCCAGCCGCTGGGACGTTTCCGCCAACGGCCCCTCCTGCACGACGCTCGAGCGCGCCTTGCTCATCATCCCCTGATCCCAATCGGGATGGCGCTCGTACAGGAACTGGGCGATGACGAGCCCTAGCACGGCATCGCCCAGATATTCGAGGCGTTCGTAGCTGTCCCTAACCGCGTCCTCGGTCGCGGAGCGATGCCGCATCGCGAGCCGGAAGAGTTCCTCGTTCTTGAGCGGTATCGCTTTTGGGATCATGCTTTTAGCTTGGCCAAGGCCTTTGCCAACCGATCCATGCCCCGCTCGATGTCGTGCTGACTGGCGGCGTAGCTGAACCGGAGGTGCCCAGGTCCTTCGAAGACCGAACCCGGCACCGACGCGATCAGCGCCTCGTCGAGCAGGTAGTTGGCCAGGTCGATGTCCGTGGCTATCTGCCCGCCCAGGAACGCGCTCACGTCCGGGAACACGTAGAAGGCGCCCTGCGGCGTGTGGACGTTCAGTCCATCGATCGCCCGCATGCGCCCGAGGATCAGGTCGCGCCGCGTCTCGAACTCGGCCCGCATCGCCTCGACGGCCTCGGCGGGCAGGTTGAGCGCGGCGATCGCGCCGGCCTGCGCAAACGAGGTGGGGTTGCTGGTCACCTGGTCCTGCAGGTTGGACATCGCCTTGGCCACCCGCGCCGGAGCACACGCGAAACCGATGCGCCAACCGGTCATGGCGTAGCTCTTGCTGCACCCCGAGATGGTGATCGTCTTCTGGGCGGCCTGGGCGTTGAGCGTCGCGAAGCTCACGTGCGCGTGGCCATAGGTCAGCCTTTCGTAGATCTCGTCGCTAATGACCCAGAGGTCGTGCTTGGCGGCCAGGTCGGCGAGCGCCGAGAGTTGCTCGCGGCCGAAGGCCGCGCCCGTCGGGTTGCTCGGGCTGTTGATCATCATCGCCCGAGTCTTGGGCGTGATCTTCGCCTCAACCTGCTCGATGCTGGGCACAAAGCCGGTCGAAGCGTCCGCGTGGACGACCACCGGAATCCCGCCGGCGAGCCGAACCTGGTCGGCGTAGGTCATCCAGTAGGGGGCGAAGAGAAGCACCTCGTCGCCGGGGTTGATGAGCGCCATCACGGAGTTGTAGAGGCTGTGTTTGGCGCCACACGAAACAACGATCTGTTCCGGTTTGGCTTCGATGCCGTTCTCGCGGGCGAGCTTTTCGATGACCGCCTGTTTGAGCTGAGGGGTGCCACTGGAGGGCGTGTATTTGGTCATCCCGGCCTGAATGGCTTTGATCGCGGCATCGCAGATCGGCTCGGGAGTGTTGAAGTCGGGTTCGCCTGCGGCGAAACTAATGACGTCCTTGCCTTCGGCTTTCAAAGTGCGGGCCTTGCCGGTCATCGCCAAGGTCGGAGACGGCTTCAGGAGGGACGCTCGGTCTGATAGAGCGGTCGCGTTCACCTTTGGAGATAATACCCGTGGCTATAATCGGGGTAGTGGAACCCCCGCGCCTTCCTTGGCTACGCCTGACCTGCCTGCTTGGTCTCGTAGTCCTGTTGCTCATCGCCCACGCCGGTTTTGGCAGTTCGTCGTGGCTATCTCCCGTTCAGGTGTTGCGGGAAATCGTGCGCGGACACGTGGTCGGGGACCCAGCCAGCGACGTGGTATGGGCCATCCGGCTTCCCCGCGCGTGCGGTTGCGCGTTGGCCGGGGCCATCTTGGGCGCCGTGGGCGCCGCGTTCCAATCGCTGTTCCGCAACCCGTTGGCGGAGCCGTACGTCATCGGCGTCTCCGGCGGGGCCGCAGTCGGCGGCAGCGTCGCGCTGGTGACCGGCTTCGCCGCGGCCTGCTACGGCCTGGGCGGCATCATCGCTTCGTTCGTGGGGGGCATGGGCGCGCTGGCGCTGGTGGTCGGCCTGGCGCAGAAGCGCGGGGCGTTGCAGGTCTCCACGCTGCTGCTCGCCGGGGTCGTGATCGGCGCGCTTCTCTCCGCGATACTCACCATGGTGCTGCTGTTGGGCGGCCAGGACACCAACATCGTGTTGCGCTGGCTGCTGGGCTCCACCACGCCGATGTTCTGGAACCGCGTTGCCATCCTCTTTGCGGCGCTCGTGGTGGGTTTTCTGCTTCTGCTCGGCCAGTCCCGTCGGCTGAACGCCTTCTCGGTGAGTGAGTTCATGGCCGAACGGCTCGGAGTCAACACGAACCGACTGAAGTGGTCGGTGCTCGTCACCGGCACCGCGATGACCAGCGCCGCGGTGGGCTCGGTCGGCATCATCGGCTTCCTCGGCCTGGTGGCGCCCCACATCAGCCGCCGCGTCTTGGCGATCGACCTGCGCGTCTCGCTGATCGGCGCGACGCTCATCGGCTCGGGCCTGCTGCTGGGCGCGGACATCGTCGCGCAACGCGCCAAACCAGGCCTCGAGCTTCCGGTCGGGGCGGTGACGGCCGTATTGGGCGCGCCGGCGCTGTTGGTGCTGCTCAAGAAGAAAGGTTGAGCCCCCGCCGGCTCTCGCGTGTAGTTTCGCGCATCCCTATGCTTGGTCGAACCGTACAATAACGTGACCGCGGCCCAAACCTGGGTTGCGCACGAGGCGCCCCAACCAGGGCCCGCCAGGGAACCGACATGAAGAGGACCCCTTTCGTCATCCTTGCCGCTTTGGTCTTGCTTGCGGGATGTTCCAAGCCGACCACCGACGCGACCCCAGGTGCGACCCAGGAGGGCGCGAAGAGCGCCGCGACCGCGCCAAGCGCCTCCAGCGTGACCGCCCCCGGTCCGCCGCCCTCCGCCATCGAGTCGCCCAAACCTCCCGCGGAGGTCGCCGCCAAGGCGGGCGTCCCAGCGCCCCCGGCCGAAGCGGGCGCTCCCGCCGGGCCGTCCAAAGCCGCTCCGGCCATCCCCGCCGAGCAGGCGAAGCTTTCGGCCGTCACCTCGGCGCCGACGGGCGGCTCCCCCACCGGCAAGGCCTACACATTGCGCGTCAATGAGAAGGCGGGCGCCAAGCACACCTACGCCATCGCCATGGACGTGGAGATGAAGATCAACATCCCGGCCGAGCAGCTCCGGAATATGAAGCCCGAGCAGGCCGCGATGATGAAGGGCAAGCAGGGGTTTGCCTTCAAGGGCAAGATCAACTCCAACGTGACCAAAGCCGGCGGCGGCCAGTTCACCTATCGGATGGAGACCAAGATCCAGCAGTTCAAGGCCAGCGGCATGTTCGAGAAGATGGCCGACGTGATGAAGTCGGGAATGACCGCTCCTCAGCAGGTCACGGTCGACGCCTTGGGCAACCCGATCTCGCAAGGCCCGGTCGCCAAGGGCAACCCGCCGAGCGGCTCCGCCGGATCCAACTACGCCACGAACGCCATCGCCTTCCCCAAGGAGCCGGTCCGCGTGGGCGCCGAATGGGACACGAAGATGAACCTCGGCGTTACGTCCGGCATGCAGATGAAGGCGAAGTTCGTGAAGGTCGAGTCCTTGAAGGGCCGTGAGGCGGCCAAGCTGCAATACACCGTCTCCGCCGTGCCCGGTATGAGCATGTCCGGTCCGCTGTTCGTGTGGGTGGACCTTGCGAACGGCAACGTGCTCAAACTCGATGCCGACCTGAAGATGAAGCAGGGCGAACAAGGATCGGGCTCGATACGAATCCGTCAGGATATGGTCAAGTAGCCTATCCATCATGCTATGATGCCGAGAGGGCCGCTCGGCGACCTCGCCGAGCGGCCCTATCTCGTTCGCATAGGATTAGGCGATGATGAAGAACCTTGCGAGCTGGCTATCGGTTCTTGCCCTCTGCGTTGGCGCGTCGGCCGCCCTTGCAGCGCCCGAGGATGGGCAGGCCAAAGGCGATGCGCTTTCCTCCGCCAAGTGCTATTCGACCCTAACCGAACCATCGGGCGGCGACAAGAGTGGCAAGGCCTACACCATTCGGGTCGTTGAGAAGAAGGGCGCCAAGTTCTCGTACGACCTATCAAAAACCATGTCCATCGCGCTGGACTTCACCCAGGAGGAAATGGAGGAGATGGACGACGAGCAAACGGCCCTCGCGAAACAAGACCACGGTTACGAGATGGTATGTCGAGTCAACCACGAAGTCGTGGAAGCGCCAAACGGCCGCTTCACCTTCTCCACCACGGTTGACTTCAGCAAGTTCAAGGGTGAAGGCCTGTTCGGACCAATGGTCGACAAGGCGCGGGACAAGATGGTGTTTCCGTATATTTCGACCACGGATGATCTTGGCGGAGTGCTGGAGATGCCACGTGAGTGGTCCTCGGAGCTTCCTTTGAGCGAACCAGCGGAGTTCCGACCGCATGGCCTACCGAACCCCAAAAGCCCGATTCGCGTCGGCGACGAGTGGGAGATCACCTACGAGATGCCTGGCTGGCCCCGGACAAAAGGGAAGGCCAAGTTCGTAGGCGTTGAGACGGTGAAAGGGCGTGAGGGGCTGAGGATCGACTACACCCTGCTGCAGTTCGATTTCACCTCGCTTGGTATGGAGGGCATGGACATGGAAACAACCTCAAGCGAGTGGATCGACCCAACGAACGGCCGCACCCTAAAGAGCGAGTCGACCGTGACCCTCAACTATCAAGAGCACATGAGAGTCAAACACGTCACTCGCAGCGAGCTCGTGGACTAGCCACAAGAAGGTCCACGGGGCGAGGTCGCCCAGCGGACCTTCTCATCCTCTTGACCGCCCTACCGCCGCCGTCGCCGAGCCAGCGCCAGCGCGCCGACGCCGAGCGCGATCAGGCTCGCAGGCTCCGGGACCGGGCTGGCACACCGCGCCAGGTAGCCCACCGCCCCACGGGTCATGTTCGTCGCATAGGCGTAATCCAAATACCCCGGCATGTCCACGTTGTCGGACTGCGTGTGGTAGCACGGGTTGCCCCAGCTCTCAATGAGCAACGCCGCCGGCATGCCGCGCCACTCGAACGGCGCCTGGTCGCTGGCGTCGTACTGATCGTGGATCGCCGGCGCGATGCCGCCGCCGAAATCCAGGAGGGCCCGGCTCAACCCGTTCTTGACCGACGCCGAGGCCGCTCGACCATAGATGTCGGCTGCCCTCCGCCCCCGGTCGTTGTAGGCGATCATGTCCAGCGAGACCATCCCCTTCACATGGGCGCCGCCAAACGCCGCGGCGTAGGCCTGGCTGCCGATCAGGCCCTGCTCCTCGCGGTCGAACGCGATGAACTTGAGCGTTGCCCCAAACCGCGACTGGCTGAGCACCCGCGCCGCCTCCATCACGCCGGCCACGCCGCTCGCGTTGTCGTCCGCGCCAGGGTTGTTCACCGAATCGTAGTGCGCGCCGACGATGTAGGTTTCCGGGCCGCCGGGCAGCGTGCCGACCACGTTGCGGTAGGTCTGGCCCTGGTAGGTGAACGCCTGCAGGCTGGTCTGCAGCCCGAGCGACTGGAAGTGCCCCTCGATCCTCGCCCGCGCCAGGTCGTGCTCGGGCCCGTAGCCACGGTTTTGGCCGGCGTGCGTGAAAAGCTGGTTGTTCAGGTAGTCCGTGTACTGGGCCGCGCTGACCCTCCCCACGATATCCTCGACCGGCCCCGCGTATGCCCCTCCAGCAAACAGAACGCCGCACAAGGCGGCCAACGCCACTCTGCGTACCATTGAGTCCACTCCGTTTCCCCAAATCCCATTATATACGGGTATTCGGCGGCTGACTGTTGGCAATTGGCTCCGGTCGCTGCGTGGGCTCGCATGGCCACCGCCCGCTTCCGGCCGCCACAGCGTCCTCCCCCTCCGTAGCCTTAGGCATACGGAGAGGGCGAAGGGGCAGGCGCAAGCCGAAGCGCTCCGCCCGCGCCAACCACGGCCCGTCGGCGATCATCCCAACCCACGGGTGTCTTCCCGAGCGAAGCGAGGGATGACACGCTTGGGGGAGGGTGGCCGGGGTGATGTCTTCTGCACCCCGGTCCGAAGGACAAAGCGCCGCGAAGCCGCCTTTGGCCACGGCGTCCTCCCCCTCCGTAGCCGAAGGCGTACGGAGGGGG
>CAZIIS010000018.1:0-35694 GCA_964539295.1 uncultured Fimbriimonadaceae bacterium
GAGGGTTGAGGCCCTCGCTCGCTCAATCGAGGCCGACGCCCCCGGGGGACCGCTTGTGTTGGTCGGCGTCCTGAAGGGCTCCCTCTACTTCCTGGCCGACCTCTCGCGCCGACTGAAGCTGGAACACACCGTCGACCTGTGCCAGGTTCGGAGCTACGGCAACGGCCAGTCCTCCAGCGGCGTCGTGCGCATCGTCAAGGACCTCGACCAGACCATCGAGGGTAAGCATGTGCTGATCGTCGAGGACATCGTGGACACCGGCCTCACGCTAAAGCACCTGCGCGAGCTCTTCGCCACCCGGAAACCCAAGTCGATCAAGGTCGTCGCCCTGCTCTCCAAGCCCGCCGCGCGCCGCCATCAGACCGAAATCGAGTACGTCGGGTTTGAAATCCCGAACGCGTTCGTGGTAGGATATGGATTAGATTACGCTGAGCGTTATCGCAACCTTCCGTACATCGCTATCCTCCGCCACTAGTGGCTTGCTTTTGGGGATCCGGAAGGTAGGTTTCACACCTAGTTCACAACTCTGTTACGCCCGGGCACACCCATGACGCACGTTTTCCGTCCGCGGAAGTCCGAGAGCGGCTCCAAGAGCGGCCGACGCAACCGGCCACGCAACCCTATGGAGCGCGTCGACGCGCGCTCCGACCTGGAGCAGCTTCCGGAAATCGATTACAGCCATTTCGACAAGATGACGGCCACCGAGTTGGCCAAGGCGGCCAAGGCCGCCAAGATCCCGCTTGACACCGAGCGGTCCGCCGTCATCGAACAGCTCCTTGTGGAGGCCAACCAGGAGCAAGGCGCCCTTTACGGCAAGGGCGTCCTGGAGATCCTCCCCGACGGGTGGGGTTTCCTACGCCAACCCTCTTACCAGCCCTCGTCCGAGGACATCTACGTCAGCCAATCCCAGATCAAGAAGTTCGGTCTGCGCGCCGGCGACACCGTATTTGGCCTCGTGCGCGCCCCGAAGGAGGGCGAAAAGTACCAGGGCATGCTGCGCGTGGAGAGCGCCAATGGTATCGGCGCCACCGCGCCGGAAATGGCCGTCCGCCGCAACTTCGACCACTTGACCCCGCTCTTCCCCGAGGAGCGCATCCGGCAGGAGACCGCGCCCGAAGCGATCACCGCGCGAATCGTTGACCTGATCGCGCCGATCGGCAAGGGCCAGCGCGGCCTCATCGTCGCCCCGCCGAAGGCCGGCAAGACCTCCATCATCAAGTCGATCGCCAACTCGATCAGCGCCAACCACCCCGAGATCTACCTCATGGTGCTGCTGGTCGACGAACGACCGGAAGAGGTCACCGACATGAAGCGCTCGGTGCGCGGCCAGGTGATCAGTTCCACCTTCGACGAACCCGCCGAGAACCATATGCGGGTCGCCGACCTCTGCTTGGAGCAGGCCAAGCGTCTGGTCGAGGCCGGCCGCGACGTGGTGATCCTGCTCGACTCGATCACCCGACTTAGCCGCGCCAGCAACCTCACGATCAACCCGTCTGGACGCACCCTCTCGGGCGGTCTTGACCCCGCCGCGCTCTATCGCCCCCGCCGGTTCTTCGGCGCCGCGCGAAACATCGAGGAGGGCGGCTCGCTCACCATCGTGGCCACCGCGCTCATCGACACCGGCAGCCGCATGGACGACGCCATCTTCGAGGAGTTCAAGGGCACCGGCAACATGGAGATCGCCCTGGACCGCGAGCTCGCCGAGCGCCGCATCTGGCCGGCCATCGACGTGCGCCGCTCCAGCACCCGCCACGAGGAGAAGCTGTTCGCTCCCGAGTGGTTCGACGGCGTGGTGCAGCTCCACCGCATGTTGGCCAAGTCTCAGGACACCATCGAGGCGACCGAGTCGCTCATCAAGCTGCTCAAGCGCACACCGTCCAACGCGGTGTTCATCGAGAGCGTGGTGCAGCGCACCCGCGCCACCGTCTGACAGCAAAACCGGGCCCGACCTGCCAAGGCCGGGCCCGGACTGCGTTTGGCCCTCAGCAACCCAGGCGCTTCAACGCCTCGGCCAGCTTCGCCAGCGCCATGCCCCGGTGGCTGATGGCGTGCTTCTCGTCCGCCGTGAGCTCGGCCATCGTGCAGCCCCGGCCCGGGACGAGGAAAACCGGGTCGTAGCCGAAGCCGTTGCTTCCCCGCTGCTCCAGGGCGATGGCGCCCTCGCAGACGCCCTCGAACAACTGCTCCTCGCCCGCCTGCGGCGAAGGCGGCACGAGCGCCACCAGGCTCCGGAACCGCGCCCCTCGGGCCTCCTCGGGCAGCGAGCGCATCCGCTCCAGCACCACCCGCATCTTCTCCGGAAACGGCGTTTCCTCCCCCAGGAACCGTTTGCTGTGCAGTCCCGGTTGGCCGTCGAACGCGTCGATCTCCAGCCCGGCGTCGTCGGAAACGGACCACTCGCCGGTGAACGCGGCGGCGGATCGCGCCTTGATCAACGCGTTCTCGGCGTAGGTGCCCCCGTCCTCCTCCGGTTCCGGGGAGCCGGGGTAGTCCGCCAGCGTGCGCACCTCAAGCCCCGGGAACTGTCGCCCGAGGATCGTGGTCATCTCCCGCCCCTTCTTGCGGTTGTGCGTCGCGACGACCAGGACCTTGATGCCGGCGGGCGCCATACCTACATACCCAGCACGTCGCGCTGGTCCTGCATCAGCTCGACGACGCCCTTCTTGGCCAACGAAAGCAGCTTGCCCAGCGTCTCGGCGCTGAACGGCTCGGCCTCGGCGGTGCCCTGAATCTCCACGAACCGGCCCGACTCGGTCATCACCACGTTCATGTCGGTCATCGCCTGCGAGTCCTCTTCGTAGCAGAGGTCGAGCATCTCCATCCCGTGCACCACGCCAACGCTGATCGCGGCGAGCTGCTCGCGGAAAAGCACGCGCTTGATCATCCGCCGTTCGACCATCCACCGCATCGCGTCGTAAGCCGCCACGTAGGCCGCCGTGATCGACGCCGTGCGGGTCCCGCCGTCGGCCTGGATGGCGTCGCAGTCGATGGTGATGGTGCGCTCGCCCATCGCCTCAAGGTCGGCGACCGCCCGCAGCGAACGGCCGATCAGCCGCTGGATCTCCTGCGACCGGCCGCTCGGGCCTCGGTAGGAGTCGCGCTGGTTGCGCTCGCGTCCGGAGCGCGGCAGCATCGAGTACTCGGCCGTAATCCAACCATGCCCGCTGTTCTTCATGAACCGCGGAACGCTCTCGTCCACGGTCGCGGTCACCAGAACGTGGGTGTCGCCCATCTTGATAAGGCAAGAACCCTCGGCGAACTTCGCCACGCCGCGTTCCATCGTCACAGGTCGGAGTTGGTCAGCCTGACGGCCGTCTACACGCATAATCCCAGTCTACCAGCCGGGTTTGCGGCGCCCCCGCAGAAGGCCGCTAGCGGGCGCCGAGCACGAATGGCAGCGCGTCGGCAAGCGTCGGGCACTCCGCGTGAAGCAGCGGTCGCACCCCGCCGGCGGCGATGTTCCCGCCGCCGATGCCGATCGCTGCGAACCCGGCCAACCGGAGCGCGATCACCCCGGCGCATGAGTCCTCGAGCCCGATCACCTTGTGGCGGCGACTCGGTTCGACGCCCAGGCCGACCCGCGCCGTCTCGGCGTACAGCCAAGGATGCGGCTTGGGCGAAAGCTCGCCCAGCGTCCCGGTCTGCCCAGGCTTGAGCGGATAACCCGCCGTGATGATGCAGTCGTAGAACTCGAGCGGATCGCCCATCCCCATCGTGCGAAACGCGGACGCGATCTCCGGCCACGCCTTCTCATAGAGCCCCGAGGTCACCAGCCCAATCTGCACGCCGTGGCCCTTGAGCTCCAGCAGAAACTCCTTCAGCCCCGGGGCCGGCGTGAAGGCGTCCGCCTTGCCCCGCCCCTCCAGGATCGCCGCCATCTCGGTCCGGGTGATCTCGTGATAGACCCGCCGGGCCTCCTCCACCGTCCGGTCGGGGCAATACCGCTCGATGCAGTGCTGCAGGTGCTCGCTCACCGACCGGCCGCTCACGTGCACCTCGTCGTCGGCGTCCAGCCGAAACGCGTCGTCCCCCAGCAGCCGCGCGGTGGTTCGCTCGATCACCCAAACCCAGAACCGCTCGCTGTGCACGCTGGTGCCGTCGAGGTCCATCAACACCACGTCCGCGGGCCCCTCGAACCGGGCCGGGCGCAACGGGTATATCGCCGGGTAGCCCATGCGCGAACGCACGTAGGCCAGCGTCTTCTCCTCATAGACGACGAACTCCACGCTCCGGTCCGCAGGCGACAGGATCCGCACAACGCCGTCTCGCCCGGCCTCAAAAAGCCCGTCGCCCCCGATCTCCAGATCGTCGAGATCGTGGTCGACGTGGCCGATGCCTGGGACGATCACGCTCGCCGACCTCGCTCGCCCGTTCGCGCCGCCTGCCCGCATTTGCCCGGTATCCCCATTGCCGCACCCCCGCCGCGCCCCGCCTCCCCGGGGTCGCTCCTACCTGCTAGCCGGACAGCGTCAACATAGACGCCGGACGGCCCATCAGGTACCTCTGTGAATCAAACGGTACCCCGTCCGGCGGGCGCGCCACCCGCTGGTAGCGGCCGCTGGGCAGCATCTCCCACGCCCCGCGGTTGTCACGGAGCATGGAATCGAACACCTCGTCCCGAATGTACGCGACGTGCGCCGGGTCTCGGACCGGCGCCAGCACCTCGATCCTCCGGTCCAGGTTGCGGCGCATCATGTCGGCGCTGCCCATCAGCATCTCCGGGTTTCCGCCGTTCTCGAAGTAGTAGGCGCGGCTGTGCTCCAGGAACCGGCCCACCACCGACACCACCCGGATCGTCGGACTGAGCCCCGGCACGCCCGGCCGCAGACAACACACGCCCCGCACGATCAGGTCCACCTGCACGCCGGCCTGACTGGCCTCATAGAGGGCGTCGATCACCTCCGGGTCGACCAGGGAGTTGAGCTTGAGCGCGATGCGGCCGCTGCCCGTGGTTCGGCAGGACTCCGCCTCGCGCTCTATCCGTTCGATCACCTCTTCCCGCAGGTTCAGCGGCGCCACGAGCAGCTTGCGGTACTCGTGGTGGTGCGGCACGCCGGTCAGGTAGTTGAAGACCTCCGCCACGTCCTTGCATACCTCCCGGTCGCACGTGAACAGCCCGAAGTCGGTGTAGAGGCGCGCGGTGGTCGGGTTGTAGTTCCCGGTGCCGATGTGCGCGTAGCTGCGCAACCCCTCCGGCTCGCGCCGCACCACCAGGCACAGCTTGCAGTGCGTCTTCATCTCCCGAAAACCGTAGGCCACGTGCACGCCCGCGCGCTCAAGCGCCCGCGACCAACCCAGGTTCTGGCTTTCGTCGAAGCGCGCCTTGAGCTCGACCATCGCCGTGACCTGCTTCCCCGCTTCCGCCGCGGCCAGCAGCGCCTGCACGATCGGCGACTCGGCGCCGACCCGGTAGAGCGTCTGCTTGATGCCCAGCACCTGCGGGTCGTTGGCCGCCGCCCAGACGAACTCCTCGACCGCGCGGAACGAATCGTAGGGGTGGTGCACCAGGACGTCGCGCTCCCGGATCGCCGCAAACAGGTTCGCCGACCCGGAGAGCCGCTCGTTCGCCTCCGGCACGTGCGACGGCCACTTGAGTCCCGGCAGGTCAAGCGCGGCAAGCTCCATCAGCACCTCCAGCCCCAGCAGCCCGTCCACCTCCCACACGTCGTCGACGTCCAACCCCAGCCCCTGCCGCAACACCTCCAGCGCCCGCCCCGAGGCCGACGGTTCCACCTGCAACAGCACCGGCTCGCCGAACCGACGCAGCCGCAGCGACTGCTCCACCGCGGTGATCAGGTCCGCCGCCTCCAACTCGCGGATCTCGATGTCGGCGTCCCGCAGCACGCGGAACAGGAACGAGCCCACCACCTCGACGCCAGGGAAAAGAAGGTGAAGGTGGTTCGCCAGAAGGTCCTCCAGCAGGACGAAGTGGAACGGCCGCCCGGGTACCGGAACCAAACGAGGCAGAACCGAAGGGACCTTGACCCGCGCCAACAAAGACTCGCCGTCGTCCACCAGTTCCACGGCCAGGTTCAGACTTCGGTTGGAGATGAACGGCCATGAGGTCGCCGGGTGCAGCAGAAGCGGCGTGCACAGGGGGAACACCTCGGACTCGAAGAAGGCGGTCAGCCGCACCCGAGCGTCGGCGCTCAGGTCGTCGTACGCGCGCACCCGCACTCCAAACCGCGCCAACACGGGTCGAAGCTCGCGCTGCCACACCTGCCCGGCGTGCCGCCGCATCGCCGGGGCGTGGCGTCCTATCAACGCCAGTTGCTCGGCAGGGGTCAGACCGTCGGGCGTCGGTTCCGGCGAGTCCAGCGCAAGCTGCTCGAACAGCCCCGAAACCCGCACCATGTAGAACTCGTCGAGGTTCGACTCGAAGATCGACACGAACTTGAGCCGTTCCAGGACCGGGTTGTCCTGCCGCTCGGCCTCGGCCAGCACCCGTCGGTTGAAGGCCAACCAACTGGTCTCGCGGTTCACGTAGCGGCGCGACTCGCCCTCGGGCCGCAGACGCTCGGCCTCGCTCACAGCCGAGTCCCCTGCAGGGCGCCCTCCGCCATCGCAAGCAGCGCCCCCTCGCGCACGCCGTACTCGCTTACGAACATCTCAAACTGGCCGAACTTCTCCAGCAGCCGCCAAAAAGTGAGGGCGCCGGGCAGAAACGTGGCCGCTCGGTTCACCCGCACCCCATAGCGGGCCACGACCTGGTCCACGGTAAGCCGCTCCGCGTCCCACGAGAGAAACTTGAGCTCCTCGACGGCGATCGCCCGCGCGCCGTCCGGGTGCATCGCCCTCCAAATGCCGCGCGCCACACCTCCGCTCGCGGCCACCCGACGCGCGCGCGGCAGCATCGGCATCGCCTCCACGGAGTGCGCAATCAACGCCGACAGGCGCCGCATCTGTGTGGGGCTGGCCGGTTGCGTCAGGTTCGACTGCGCGATCAGCGTTCCCGAGCCGATCGGCAACGAGAACTCCTGGACGATGCCGCTCTCCTCGACGTATGCGATCTGCCCGCTCCCGCCGCCGATCTCGATGAGCAGCAGCGGCCAGATCGGCTCGGAGTCCAGCAACACGCCGCGAAGGCTCATCTCCGCCTCCTGCATGGGCGTGATGATGTTCATCTCCAGCCCGATCTCGCGCTTGACCAGCTTGACGATCGCCTCGTGGTTGCGCGCTTTGCGCACTGCCTCCGTGGCGAAGAGGTAGAACCGCTCCGCACGGCTGGCCTGCGCCGCGCGGTGGAAGTCGTGCAGGCACGCCAGGAGCTGTTCCACGTGGTTGGCGGGGACGGCCTTCTCCCGCGCCACGACCGCGCCCAAGGACAGCCACAGGTTCTCGTTGGCGAGCCTTCGCACGCCGTCCGGCGCCACCTCGCCCACCAAAAGGTGGACGGTGTTGCTGCCGATATCTGCGGTCGCAAGAACGCGCCCCATCGGTCCGAATCCTAGGTTCTAGTATCCGCTAAGTTGCTCCCAACGGCGTCGGTGCATCTATGATAAAGGCATGAGGAGCAACGGCCTCAGCCCGCTTCACCGCGCGATGCTGATGGCGGCCAAGTCGCACGCCGGCCAGGACCGCGAGGGCGACAACGCCCTGCCCTACCTCACCCACCCGATCGAGGTGCTGATGCGCTTGCGCATGCAGGGCGGCGTGCGCGACCTGGACGTGCTTTGCGCGGCGTTGCTCCACGACGTGGTCGAGGAGTGCGGCGTGCAGCCCTCGCGGATCGAGCAGGAGTTCGGCCAACGGGTCGCCTCGCTCGTGAGAGAACTCACCCGCACCGAACCCACCCCCGAGCAGGCGCAGGGGCTCGACGCCGACGCGCTCTGGAAGCTGCGCGCAGACATGCTCCTGCAGGACATCGCCGGCATGGGGCCCGACGCGATGACGGTGAAGCTCGCCGACCGCATCTCCAACGTGCTGGGCGCCCTGGAGACCAAGCGCGGCCGCAAACTCGATCGGTACGTCCGCCAGACCCGCAAGATCCTGCGCGTTATCCCGCGCGACGTCAACCCGCCGCTCTACGACGAACTCAAGACCGTCACCGAGCGCGCCGAACGCGAAATGTCGAAAAAGAAGTGAACGCCTCGCCTCTTTCGTGACACTCACCTTCCGAGCGACCAGCCGATGGAAGCCAACGTGGAGCAAGCCAAACGGGGAGACCGGGACGCCCTCGCCGCTCTGGTAACGGAGCACTATGCGAGCGTCTTCCGGTTCTGTGCCCACCGGCTTGGCGAGGAGTTGGCCAAGGATGCCGCTCAGGAGACGTTCGTGACGATGCAGCGCGCCATCCGTCGTTACCAAGGCCGGTCGAGTTTCTCGACCTGGCTCTTGGGGATCGCGCACAACCAATGCCGCAACCTGGCGCGCAAGCGCCGCCTGGACCCGACGTCGATCGACGTGTGGTTCTCCTCAAACGAACCCTCCGCCGATCCCACGGAGCCGGTGATCGGCCGCGAGTGCCTGCGACAGGCGCTCGCGCGCCTCAGCCCGGAGCACCGCGAGGCGGTGCTGCTCCATGAGATCGAGGGGATGCGCTATGCGGAGATCGCCGAGCTACTCGGCGTGCCGGAGGGCACGGTGAAGTCCAGGCTGCACAACGCGTTTCTCCTGATGCGGCAAACCCTCACGGGAGGTCAGGCATGAGCATCCGCGACGACCTGAAGGCCTACCTGGACGGCGAGCTTCCCCCGCAACGCGCCGAAGAGGTGCGCGCCGCCATCGAGCAGGACGACTCGCTTCGCCAGGAGGTCGAGTTCATGAGACTGCTTTCCAAATCGCTTCGCGCGGCCGAGAAGCCCGCGCCAGTCGAAGGTTACGAGGAGACCGTCGCCCGGGTCGCCAAGGGCCGCCCGTGGCCCGCTTGGCTCCGGTGGGGCGTTGCAGGCGGCGGCTGCGTGGCCGGCCTGCTGCTTCTGGGATGGGCGGGCTCGCTCGTCACCGGCCGGCCGGTTACCGAGGTCGCCCGGATGGAGCCTCGCTCGCGGAGCGCCATATCCGGGGCGACGCGCTCTTTCGCTGGGGTGGCGGACATGGCAGAGCAGGCCCCGGCCGAGGCCATGGCCAAGCGCAGCATCTCCCGGCCGCCGTTTGGCGGTCAGGGCTATACGTCCTCCCCCGCAACCACCGCCCCGCCCTCCACCTCAAGCAACATGGTGCTTGGCAACCGCCAGATCGTGGAGACCGCCGACCTCTCGCTCCGGGTCAAGGACGCCCGCGCGGCGATGCTCGAGGCGGTGCGCATCACCAGCGCCGCCGGCGGTTACGTGGCCAACCGCTCGATCTCCGGCCCCGAAGAGGGCGAACCGGAGGCGAACCTCACCCTGCGCATCCCGCAACCTCGGATGGACGATGTGCTCGACAAGCTGCGCGCCCTGGGCACGGTCGTCACAGACAACTCCAACGAAGAGGACGTCACCCTGAGCCTTGTCGACCTTGAGGCGCGCCTTCGCGCGATGCGCGCCGAAGAGGACCAATACCTGACGCTGCTCAAGAGCGCCAAGAGGGTGGGCGAGATCATGGCGGTAAAGGACCGCCTGAGCCAGGTGCGCCGCGAGATCGAGAGCGTGGACGCCCAGCGCCGCGCCCTCAGCCGCATGGCCGAGCTCGGGACGATCGAGCTGACCCTGACGCAGCGGCCAAAGCCCGACGAGGAGGCCAAACCGTCCGGCTGGTTCGACGACACCGTGGCCACCGCCACCAACGCCCTGAAGGGCGCGGGCAAGCTGTTGGCCCAGGGCCTCATCTACCTCTTCGTCCTCGCTCCGATCTGGCTGCCGGTTGTCGGCGTCGTCTGGTGGCTTCGCCGCAAGGCATCGTGACCGCCCACCTCCGAGGGCAAAAAGGGCAGACCGAAAGGTCTGCCCTTTGCGTCTGGCCTAGAAGCCCAGGTTCTTTCGGTGGAACGCGATCGCTTCTTGCACGTGTTCGTCCCAGTACTCCCAGGTGTGCGAGCCCGGGTACTCCGCGTACTCGTGCTCGTAGCCGATGCCGTTCAGCAGACCGTGGAACAGCCGGTTGTCCTCGATGAGGAAGTCGTCGCTCCCGCAGTCGAACCGGATCTTGGGGCGCTGGTCCTTGGGCGCCCGCTGAGCCAGCTCGAACAGGTTGTTGTCCGGGTTGGGCTCGCCGCTCCCGAGGATGCGGACGAACTCCGCCGGCGCGTCCTTCCCCTCGCGGCCCGCCATCCCGGCGCCAAACCGCAGGGCGCCTGAATGCGAATGCGCCGAGGCGAACCGCTCGGGGCGCTTCAGCGCAAGACGGAGCGCGCCGTAGCCGCCCATCGAGAGCCCAGTGGCGCACCACCGCTCCTTGACCGGCAGATAGCGGCTGATCAGCGACGCGGCGTCCATCATGGCCGACTCGTACGCGAAGCCCTCCGGGGCGTCGATGTAGAAGCCGCGCCCGCCGTCTGGCATCACCACCACCAACGGCAGACCGTCCACGTACCGCTCGATGCTCGTCCGGCGCGACCAGATCGTGTGGTCGTCGGAGAGCCCGTGCAGCAAGAACATCACGTCATAGGGACCGGGCAGCTCCGGGTTCGGCAGGATGATGCTGGCCGCGGTCTGCATCTGCAGCGCAGGCGACCAGTAGTGCAACTCGGCAAACGGCATGGAGGCAGTTTACTTGCCGAGCCCCCGCGCCCCCGCCCCTCGGCGGCGGCCCTACGCGCTCATCAACGCGGCCAGCCTTTTGAGCAAGTGCGACCAGCGCACGGCGGTCGCGCCTGCGCAGGCCTTCAGCCGAATCCCCACGCGGTAGCCCTCCTTGTCCGCGCGCATGGTGCAGTTGCGCACCTCGCCTAGCAGCCGCAGCGGCCCGTCCGGCAGGGCTATGTCCATTTCCACCGCCTGCCCCGCAGGCACGACCACTGCGCTGTCCAGCGCCAGGCCGCCTTCCGACATGTCGACCATCCAGGCATCGATCGCCTGATCCTGCGTCCTCAACACCGCCGCAACGCGCATCGCCGGCATGCGGTACTCCGTTCGGCTCTCCCTCATGGTTACCTCTGACTCCAGCCGAAGCTGGGCTTTCCCTTCTCTGAAAGCCTTCACCTTGGCGACGAAGCTGATCTCGCCCGGTCCGTGGTACACCATCGCCCGGTAGTCCGCATCGACCTCCACTTGGTCGCCTGGGAAGAACCTGACGCACAGCGATTCGCCCTCGACCTGCTCGACGAGCCCATAGCGCTCGTCGCCGGTTTCCACGCCGGTCAACCGTACCCGCAACCCCTCGACGGCCTCTAGCGACGTACTATCGCCCATAATGTCCCCACTTACGGCAGCAAAGACTTCCATCCATACATCGGAAGGTGATGCGCCGTTCTGTAGGCATACGAACGACCTGCTGGACCCGGGCGTTAGCGTACCGGCCCGTTAGGCCCGGCCGACCAGCTTCTTCCCCCGTGTCTCGAAGCGGGCCCCCAACCTCCCCTCTTTGACGCCCACGACGACCTCCTTCCACGTCAAGTGCTGCTCGGGCGCGGGCCATGTACCCCTTTTGCGGTACATATCCTCCAGGGCCTTCCGTCGCTCGGCCAGCTCGCGCCTCCACCGGCAGTGCACATGCATCCCCTGCTTCTCCTCGTCCTTCCAGATCAGCCTTGGGAACTCGTACCGAAGCCAGGTCCAGGAGAGTCGCGTTTCCGGCAGGAGCGATTGCTCCACCTCCCAGAACTCCGGCGGGTGGAACAACATCACGCCCGGCTCCTCCTCCTGGGGCGGAACCCGACAATGGATGTACTCGTGCACCAGCACGTTCCAGAGCACCTGCACCGGCAGCCACTCGACGTTCAGGATCGGGTGCAGGCAGATGCGACAGGGCGTGCGCGTGGGCTGGATGGACGCCAGGTAGTCGCTGCTCGCCACCACCACCTCCGATGGTTCCGCGTCCTCCCCCAGCACGTACCGAGCGGCCTTGGCGTTGAGCGCCTCCAGGTCGAACCCCATCAGGGGCAGTTCGTAGATACCGGCGTCGATCCCCTTCATCTCTCCCTCGTTCCCTCCCTGAAGCATAACACCGAAAACGCCGCAAACCTAGCCCTCCCTACTGAGTAGAATCCGGCCATGTTGCGCAACCTGGTTCGCGCCGGCGCGTCGCTGGCCGTCGCGGCGGCACTGACCGCCTTCTCATGGGCAGAGATCCACGTCCAGCCTTCCGACCCCAACATCCGCTACATTGGGCGGTGGTCGAAGGCGGCGCCGGACCAACCGCGGTGCGCCTGGTCTGCGACCGGCATCGCTTTGCGCTTCGAGGGGACTTCGCTGACGCTGCTCCTGAAGGACTCCGCGTCCGGCACGCCCAACAAGGTCAAGGGCGTCAACGGCAACTACTTCAGCGTGGTCGTGGACCGCACCAAGCCGTCCGCGCTCGAACTGCTGCCCGGCCAAACCGAGTACGCGGTCGCCAAGGACCTGAAGCCCGGTAAGCACACGGTGACGATCGCCAAGCGCACCGAGGCCGGAACCGGCCCCGTGACCTTCCTCGGCGTGGTGCTCGAGGACGGCGCCAAGCTGCTCGCCCCGCCCAAGGCCCCGCGCCGGCGAGTGGAGTTCATCGGCGACTCCATCACCTGCGGCTACGGCATCGAGGGCGCCAACGAAAAGGAGAACTACTGCTCCGCCACCGAGGACGCCACCGCCGCCTACGGCTATCTGACCGCCCAACTGCTCGGAGCCGAGTACAGCGGCATCTCAGCCTCCGGTTGGGGGGCCTACCGCGCCTATGGCGGCGAGTTCGACGCCGTGCTCGGCCGCGTGTGGGACCGGACCCTCATCGACGAGGCCTCCTCGACCTGGGACTTCAAGAGGTGGCAGCCCGACGCCGTGGTGATCAACCTCGGCACCAACGACTTCGCCAAGGGCGTGCCCGACGAGAAGCTGTTCGTGGGCGCCTACACGGCGCTCGTGAACCGCATCCTGGCCGCCTATCCCAAGGCGCACCTTTTTTGCACGGTCGGCCCGATGGTCAGCGACTCCTGGCCCAAGGACGCCAAGCACCTCACCACCCTCCGCCGGTACGTGAAGACCGTCGTCGACGCGCACCCCGACCGGCTTCACTTCGTCGGGTTCCCCGGCCCCAAGGCCGGAGAGGGCTACGGCTCCGACTGGCACCCGAGCGCCAAGACCCAGCGGCGGATGGCCACCCAACTCGCGAAGGAGATCCGACTCGTCCTTGGCTACTGAGTGCGCCCACGACAGCAGGAAACCGACCTTCGCGCGTCGAACCAGCATTACAAACGGTTCAACGGAGAACCGATGGTTGCCCCTCGAAGGAGGGGCCTGCGACGATGAGCGGTTTCTCCGTTTGACTCCGGAGCAACTTTCGATATGAAACAAAAGCTGGCCACGATGGACGGCAACGAGGCCGCCGCGACCATCGCCTACAAGACGAACGAAGTCATCGCCATCTACCCGATCACGCCCGCCTCTTCGATGGGCGAACTCGCGGACTCGTGGCGAAGCGATGGGGATAAGAACGTCTGGGGCCAGACCCCGACGGTCATCGAAATGCAGAGCGAAGGGGGCGCCGCCGGCGCAATCCACGGCGCGCTCCAGGCCGGTTCCCTGTGCAGCACCTTCACCAGCAGCCAGGGCCTGCTGCTGATGATCCCGAACATGTTCCACATCGCCGGCGAGTTGACGCCGGCGGTCATCCACGTCTCCTCGCGCGTCGTCGGCTCGCACGGCGTCTCCATTTACGTCGAGCACAACGACGTGATGGCCTGCCGTTCGACCGGGTTCGGCTTCCTCTTCTCCAACTGCGTGCAGGAGGTGTACGACATGGCGCTGGTGGCCCAGGCCGCCGCCCTCGAATCGCGCGTGCCCTTCCTCCACGTGTTCGACGGCTTCCGCACCTCGCACGAGGTCGCCAAGATCGAAACCCTGACCGACGAGGAGATCTCCTCGCTCATCGACCCCGCGTGGATCGAGCGCCATCGCGACGACGCGCTTCGGCCCGAGCACCCCGTGGTCCGTGGCACGGTCCAGAACTCCGACATCTACTGGCAGGGGCGCGAGGCCGCGCACCCCTTCCACGCCGCCACGCCCGGCATCGTGCAGGGCGCGATGGACCGCCTGGCCAAGCTCACCGGCCGCCAATACCACCTGTACGAGTACGTCGGCGCGCCCGACGCCGAGCGGGTGATCGTGCTCATGGGTTCCGCCTGCCAGACGGTCGAGCAGACGGTCGACCACCTGGTCCGTCAGGGCGAGAAGGTCGGACTCATCAAGGTGCGGCTCTACCGCCCGTTCTCCAAGGAGCTGTTCGCCGCGGCGCTTCCGCCGACGGTGCGGTCCATCGCCGCGCTTGACCGCTGCAAGGAGCCGGGCAGCGCCGGGGAGCCGCTCTACCTGGACGTGATGGCCTCGGTCGCCGAAGGCGCGATGTCGGCCACCGCACCGTTCCAGGGGCTTCCGCGCGTGATAGGCGGGCGGTACGGCATCGCCGGCAAGGAGTTCACCCCGGCGATGGTGAAGCGCATCTTCGAGGAGTTGGGCAAGGACTCCCCCAAGAACCACTTCGTCATCGGCATCGAGGACGACGTCTCGGGCAACAGCCTGGACTACGCCCCCGCGTACTCGGCCGAACCCGAGGGGGTCGTCTCCGCCGTCTTCTGGGGGCTCGGCGCCGACGGCACCGTCAGCGCCAACAAGAACACGATCAAGATCATCGGCGAGCAGACCGAGAACCACGTCCAGGGCTACTTCCTGTACGACTCCAAGAAGTCCGGCTCGATCACCGAGTCGCACCTTCGGTTCGGCGCCCACCCCATCCTCAGCACCTACCTCATCGAACAGGCCGACTTCGTGGGGGTGCACCAGTTTGGGCTGGTGCATGTCCGCCCGGTTCTCAACCGCGCCAAGCAGGGGGCGACCGTTCTGCTCAACTCCTCGTACGGCCCTGATTTGGTCTGGGACCACCTCCCGCGCGACTTCCAGCAACAGGTTGTCGACAAGCAGCTGAAGCTCTACGTCCTCGACGGCTATTCGGTGGCCCGCGAGGTCAGCCTGGGCAGCCGCATCAGCGCCATCATGCAGACCGCGTTCTTCGCCCTGAGCGGCATCCTGCCGCAGGAGGAGGCGCTCGACAAGATCCGCAAGGCGGTGGCCAAAGCCTACGCGCATCGCGGCGCCGATACGGTCGAGAAGAACATGCGCGCCATCGACCTCACGCTGGCGCGACTGCACGCCGTCAAGACCCCCGACAAGGCGACCAGCACGCTGGAGCCGGTTCCCCCCGTGTTGCCCGAGGCCCCCGAGATCGTGCAGACGCTCATCGCCCCCCAGATCGCGGGCCGGGGCGACCTGCTCCCGGTGAGCGCGTTCGGGCCCGACGGAACCTTCCCCAGCGCCACCACCCAGTGGGAGAAGCGCAACATCGCCGCCGAGGCCCCGATCTGGGCGCCCGACCTCTGCACCCAGTGCGGGCGTTGCGTGCTCGTCTGCCCGCACCAGGTGATCCGCGCCAAGATCGCCCCGAACGAAGGACTGGCGGCCGCCCCGGAAGGCTTCCCCCGCGCCAAGGCCAAGTGGTCGGAGTTCAGGGAGCAGAACTTCGTGCTCGGCATCTCCGCCGCCGACTGCACCGGCTGCGGCGCCTGCGTCGAGGCCTGCCCCGGCCGCGACCGCTCGGACGCCTCGCGCAAGGCCCTCAACATGGCAAAGCGCCCTGAGGACCGTTCGGGAGAGGTCGCCGCGTGGCGGTTCTTCCAGAGCCTGCCGGAAGCGGACCGCCACGGCGGCCCGCTTGAGTACCGGTCCGTGCGCAACATCCAGCTTCTGCCGCCCCTCTTCGAGTTCAGCGGCGCCTGCGCCGGGTGCGGCGAGACGCCCTACTTCAAGCTGGCCACGCAGCTCTTCGGCGACAGGATGCTCATCGCCAACGCCGCCGGGTGCTCGGCCGTCTACGCCGGCAGCATGCCCACGGTGCCGTTCACCACGGACGCCGAGGGTCGCGGCCCGACCTACAACTTCTCCCTCTTCGAGGACAACGCGGAGTTCGGCTTCGGCTACCGGCTGGCGGTGGACCAGCAGACCGACCGCGCCCACGACCTGCTGGCGCGCCTGGCCGCAGGGCTGGACCCCGGGCTCGTCGAGCGGCTGACCGCCGAAGACCTGCCGGTGCGCGAGCGCTGGGCGGCCATCGCGGAGCTCAAGGCCACGCTGGCCCATATCCCCGGCCACGAGGCGCGCGACCTGGCGCAGTTGGCCGACCACTTCGTCCCGCGCAGCATCTGGAGCGTGGGCGGCGACGGCTGGGCATACGACATCGGCTTCGCCGGGGTCGACCACGTGCTGGCCTCCGGCCTCAACGTCAACATGCTCGTGATGGACACCGAGGTCTACTCGAACACCGGCGGGCAGGCCTCCAAGGCCACCGCGCGCGGCGCGGTCGCCAAGTTCGCCGCCGCCGGCAAACCCAGCCGCAAGAAAGACCTCGGCCGCACGATGATGGCCTACGGCAACGTCTACGTCGCCCAGGTCGCCATCGGCGCCAGCGACGCCCAGTGCGTCAAGGCGATGCTGGAGGCGGAGTCCTACGCCGGCCCTTCGCTGATCATCGCCTACAGTCACTGCATCGCCCACGGCTTCGACCTGCGCCTCGGCAACCGCCAGCAGGAGTTGGCCGTGAAGTCCGGCCACTGGCCGCTCTATCGCTTCGACCCCCGGCGTACGGAGCAGGGCAAAAACCCGTTCCAACTGGACAGCAAGGAGCCCTCGATCCCGCTCGAGGAGTACCTGTACAACGAGAACCGGTACCGCATTCTCCAGCAAACCCACCCGGAGGCGGCCTCCAAGCTGCTCCAGCAGGCCAAGGAGGACGTGGCGGACCGCTGGAAGGCGTACATGCGGTTGGCGGCGGACTAGAGCCCGAAGCTACCGGCCCCCGAAGCGGCTACTCGGCGGGGGCCGGCAGCAGGTGCGTCAACGTGCGGTGCGCGGGTAGCTCCGATTCGAGCGCCGTCACCCAAAACGCGTGCAGGATGCGGAGACACTCCTCGCCGCGTTTGAGCCGCAAGGGCGGCTCCCCCAGTTCCACGATCTTGTTCAGGCCGATGAGCGCCTCGGCCGAGGCCTGAAACCGGTCGCCGTAACGCTCCGCGTGCCCAATCGAAAGGTAGCCGCCGGCGATCGGCGACACCCAGGCCGGGTTCTCCTTGAGGGGTTCGCCCGTGGCCACGCATTGCGTCCAGACCGGCAGCACCCCCTGCTCTCGCATCAGCCGCACCTCCGCCCACACCATCGCGGGCAGCCACTCCGGGCTGGCTTCCAGCGCCTCCAGCCCCCCAACCAGCAGGTCGAACACGTCGCTCTCTCCCGCCTCGAACGGCGTCGAGACCGCCACCAGCTCGGCCAGAGCCAGCCCCGCCGCAAGGCGCTCGAAGTCCAAGCGAAGCCCCGGGAAGGAGGTCTGGGGTTGGGCCTGCGTGACGAACCGGCGCACCCGCCCCTTGGCCAGTTGCATGGTGGAGAGAACCAGGGGTTCGCTGGCCCCGGCAAGTCGCGAACCGCCCTTGCGCGCGCCCTTGGCGATGGCGTCCAGCTTGCCGTGCTCGCGGGTCAAAAGCGTGAGGCGCCGGTCGGATTCCCCCGAATCCGACCGGCGCAACACCACTGCCTCAACCGTGAACTCAGCCAAGGCCTACCTCGCGTTACCGCCCGCCCCTAGTGACCGATCCTTGGCAATAGGCCGTCCCGGAAGAACTCCAGGAAGATGAACGCCATGCGGTCGATAACCAGGGCGAAGCGCGCCATGACCGTAGAGCCGAAGATGGCGCCGAAGCCCACCATGAGCAACCACCGGCCGGTCGTGTTGAAGCCGCGCCATACGCGGTTCTTCACCTCGAGGCTGAAGAAGAAGTAGCTCATGGCCGAGAGCATCGTCAGCAGGAACACCGCGTTGCTCAGCGCCTGGGTCGGGTAGACCGCGTTCTGGATCTCGGCCAGTCGTTCCGGCGACAAACCCGCCGTCGAAGGAACCGTGATGGAGGACCAGGTCGTCGGCCAGATGGGGAGCATCGAGGCGCGGATCTGGGGGCCCCACTGGTTCCACCAGACCTGCACGCCCTGCCCGGCGCCAAACCCGAGCAACATGCCGATCGGGATGCGGCTCATCCAGTTGTTCTTCTTGCTGAAGACGAAGTAACCCATCAGGCCGATCGGCAGTAGGATCGCGTAGATCCAGTGCCCCGCCGTCTCCGGGACGTGGGTCACGTCGTTGAACGTTCCGACCATCTGGTTCCACCATTTGTCCTGGAGGATCTCGGTCCAGATGGCCACGATCGAGAAGCCCGCGGCCAACCCAAGGTAGATGTGCTCGAAGAAGCGGTACAGCTTCGTCTCGCGGTAGAGCACGCTATAGAGCCCGACCGTCGCCAACACGCCGATGCTCAGCTTCAGCAGTTGGTAGTCTTGAGGTTTCATCTAGCGCGCCCTCCTTGAGCTCTTTTTCGACGCGTAATAGCCGACGTTTCCGACGATGACGAACAGGATCAACAACCCCAGAGCCGCGTGCAGCGTGAGGTAGTAGCGGTTCGCCCTGTCGAAGTTGATGGCGCCGGGGAACGCTCGAATGGGCGTCGGGTCGGCTCTGTACTCCACAACCGTGCCACTGGCGTCGGGTGAGTTCAGGCCATGCTCCATCATGTACTCCATGTCGTAGGCGCCCTTCAGCCCGATCCCCAAGCCGACCACCTGGCCGGCCTGGCTGTACGGCAGCGCTTGCGGGCCCATAACGCCGGTACACATGCAGGCCAACGGGATCTTGCCCTTCATCTTCTCGCCGGGGATCAGCTTCTTGCCCGGAGACAGACGCTGCACCAACATGTCGATGGTGGCCGACGCCGTCACGTTGATCAGGAGCGGCATGTCCTCGATGGCGTTCACGCCATTGAACACGGGTGAGCTGAGCACCGCCTCGGGTACGCCCTGTTCGTTCACGTTTTTCATGCCCTTGAGGGCCGTTCGGAAGTCGGTCGACATCGCGTTGGCCATAGAACCCATGTCCGGGATGACGCCAAGGTCGATGTAGTCCACCCACTGCCGGTACGCCGGCTCGCCGCTGGCCACTCGCTCCTGGTTGATGCGCCTAAGCACGTCGCGCGCCACCTGGATCGCCTGCGGGTCGCCCCCGCAGAACAGGATGAACTTGACCTTGCGCCGCATCAGGATGCGAATCAACGCCTCCATGCTGGCGCTGTTCTCGCCGCGCGTGGAGAGCGTCCAATCGGACTCGATCATGATCGGTTTGTCCGTCGGGGTCGTCATCAGGTAGTGGAAAAGGTCCGCCGAACTGGTGTCCGGCTTGACCGGGATCGACGCCGGGATGAACACCGACGTGGCGCACACCACCAGAAGGATCAAGTAGATGATGCGACGGTCCACCGCCTGCATCTTGTCGAACCAAGTGCCGCCGTTCATACCGTCACACCTCCCTTCTCAAGGCCGAGCCAGATGCGTAAGGCCATGGCCAAACCTCCAAGCCCGATCCCGAAGTCCAGTGCGCGCAGGCTCGGCACCTGCAGGTTCGCCTTGACCCAGTTGGACACCGAGGTCAACGTGAAGTTGTTGAGGAAGCTGTTCGGGTCGCCATGCGCGAGCTTTCCGATTACGCCCGACCACGCGAAGTCCACCGCGCCCATCAAGCTGAGCATCATCAGAAGCGCGCTCGCCATCAACACCGTCGATTCGATCGACCGTATGCGGAACGCCCGATAGGCCGCCGACAGGATGTAAAAGGCCACGAGCGAGAACATCACCGCGTCCATCTGCTGCAACAGGCCGTCGAACATAATGTCGAACGCGTAGTTCGGGAACTGCCACCTGGCCTGCGTGTCAATGAGACCCGGGTTGTGCTGCTTGATCCACCAGTTGCCGTAGCCGTAAGCCACCATGCAGATAAGGCTCAGGATCAGCATCAGGCTGAAGAACCAGTTCTTCCGCTTTTTCAGGACGTTGTTCGTGTGGATGCGCAACAGCGAGTAGATGCCCAGACCGAAGAGGAAGGCGCCCACCGAGTTGGCGACGGTCGCCGCCACGGCGTTGCCGTCCGCCATCACGAACGCGAACCCCTCAAAAGCGTTTCGCGCCACGTCCGTTGGCTTCCGGTTGATCGGTTCCGGTAGGAAGTAGAACAGCACCCAATAGAAACCGGCCAAGAAGGTGACCGTCCACACGATCGGTTTGCGCGCCCGTGTGGGGGCGAAAAGGCACGCCACAATCAGGGCCAAGCCCACCGCGAACGCCACGGCCATCATGATGTAGCCGCGTTGCGAATGCGGGGCCGTCGCCCAAAAGTTCTCTTGGATGGCCGCGAGCATCACTGGCCTTCCTCCGCCGGCTTCTGTGGCCGCTCCACTTTCTCCATTTCCTCCGTGATCAGCGGGTCAAAGAGCCGGTTGACGAACGTGTCCGCAGGCTTCTTGAGCCTGGGCGTCGTCAATCGCACCTCTTGGTTCCCTTCCCGCGAAATCGTCGTCGTCTGGCGCAACTCTACCGACATGGTCAACGCGCCCACCAGCACCATCGCCGCTACCAAGAACTTCGCCCAGTCCTGCCCGATCAGGCTGCCCACCAACACCGGCTCGCGGCTGATGTAGGCGCTGGCGGCGTAGAACTCGTCCGCAATCAACACGTAGTCGCACGCCGCCAAGAAGAACGGCGTCTGCGTGTTCTGCGTCGAACCGGCGATCTGGATGGCGCCGACCGAGTTCGCCGACTCCGCGAAGATGAGCGACTCGGCGAAGAACGCGCCCAGGAAGAACGTGGCGGCCGCCTTCTCGCGCTGGATCATGCCGGCCACGCCCGCGGCGAAGGCGAACTGGCGGTCGCTGACGAACCGAACCGAGTCCACGTCGTACCGCTCGATCACCCCTTCCTGCTGGTACGCCGCTCGGATCGTCTCCTGCGCCACCGTGTAAACCGCCGCGTCTACCACGCAGATGCGTATCGGCGTTCCAAAACGCGCCGCAATCCGCGTGACGTTGGCAAAGATGTTCAACGCCTGAACCGAGATAGCGTCCAAACCGCCGATGCCCGGCACCATCAGCACCGGGCGTCCCATCTCCGTCGCGCGCCCGATCGCGTCCTCCAACGCGTTCAGGCCGGGAATGCGGCGGATGTACATCTTTTTGCCGCTCTTCCCGTGCGCACGGGCGATGTTGGCCAGGATGAACACCACCACCACGAACGTGATCAACGGGCCTAACCAGGCCGTATCAAGGTATTGCTGCCCCATTTACTCCGAAGGCTCCTTGGCTGATTTGGACTCCACCGCCTCCTCCTCTATTCGCTGGACGAGTCGCTCCATCGCCCCCGGTCGAGCCATCAGCCTACTGTAATCGTTCACTGCATCAATGCCAATAAACGGCGCAACGAACGGTGAAAAGGCCACCATCGCCTGACTGGCCAGGTAGGCCAACGGGCGATGCATCTCCACGAGTAACATCGCAGGCGCCCAAAGCTTACGCTTCGAGACCTGCTCGACGATCCGCTCAATGATGCGCTTCTCGTCTTCGTCCGTCAGCTCGTCTGCCCAAAAACTATGCATCTGCCCGCCACAACTGTCGTATCGTGTCCCTAACTTCGTCTTCGTTGCCCGCGAAGCGAAGGTGCACGCCCCGAAATGCGTCAAGCCGTGATGATTTTGGCAACGGTGACAGACATACGCCGTCCGACAGTTCCACCACTCGCTTCACGGCGCTCCACTCAAGCGCCGTCACACTGATGCCGCACCGAACGCTCGCTCCGCGTTCATCCAGCTTGTACTTCAGCGGCACGAACATCTCCGCCGTCGAAGCCACGATCACCAGAAAGCCAAGCACCCCCAATAGCGGGTGGGCGAAGATCGCCGCCCCGCAGTACCCGGCCACGGCCGCGAAGCCTAACACCACCCAACGCCGCCCCGGCCGGCGCTCCCACATCCGAACGTTCCAGGTCAACGCACCCGTTGAGACGCCCGACGCGCCCTTTTCGTCTCGGGTCCCATCCGCCACGTTTAGCGCCAACCCTCAAACAACGTACTCACCGACTCGTTCAGGTGGATGCGGCTTATCGCCTCGCCGATCAGAGGGGCCACCGGCAACACGCTCAGCTTCGCGAACGACTTGACCTTCGGGATCGGTATCGTGTCCATGGTGATCACGCGCGAGACCACGCTCTCTTGCAGTCGCTGCGGGGCGTTGCCGCTCAGAACCGGGTGGGTGCAGGCCGCGATCACCTCGGTGGCGCCGCGCTTCATCAGCGCCTCCGCCCCCTGGATGATCGACCCGCCGGTGTCGATCATGTCGTCGATCATCACGCAGCGCTTGCCCTCCACGTCGCCGATGATCTCCACAATGTCCACCTTGTTCGGCTCGGGTCGCCTCTTGGCGATGATCGCGATCGGCGCCGTCAGCATCTCCGCCAGGCCCCGCGCCCGGCCCACTCCGGCCACGTCGGGCGAAACCACCACCACGTCGTCGTCGTCCCGGTAACCCTGATCGATCAGGTACCGCCCGATGATCGGTCCGGCATAGAGGTGGTCCACCGGCATGTCGAAGAAGCCCTGTATCTGCTCCGCGTGCAGGTCGATGCACACGATGCGGCTCGCGCCTGCGGCCGTAATCAGGTCCGCCACCAACCTCGCGCTGACCGGCTCGCGAGGTTTGATCTTCTTGTCTTGCCGTGCGTAACCGTAATACGGCATGACCACCGTGATGCGCCGCGCGGACGCGCGCCGGAACGCATCCAGCATGATGAGCAGCTCCATCAGCGTGTCGTTTACGGGCGCGCAGGTCGGCTGGATGATGTAGACGTCGTTGCCCCGGGCGCTCTCGTCCACCATCAGGCGAATCTCGCCGTCGCTGAACTTCGTCGAGGTCAACCGACCGAGTTGGATACCAAGGTACTGGGCGACGTTCTTGCCCAACTCAAAATGGGCGTTGCCCGCGAAGAGCTTCATGCCCGCAAGGTCACGACCTAGGGTTGCGACGCCTGGTTTCGTTCTCGCCATTTCTTCGCCCACTGCTCCTTGTTCTCCTGTCGCCCTCGACCGATCCCGAGGGCGTCCGCCGGGACGTCCGTCGTGATCACACTGCCGGCAGCCGTGAACGCCCCATCTCCCACCTTGACCGGAGCCACCAAAGTCGTGTGCGAACCGATGAAGACGCCCTCGCCGACCTCGGTCCGGTTCTTCTTGTAGCCGTCGTAGTTGCAGGTGATCGTGCCCGCGCCGACGTTCGTGTGCGCGCCGACCGTCGCGTCGCCCAGGTAGGTCAGGTGCGAGGCGCTGACGTGCTCGGCCAGCGTCGAGTTCTTCACCTCCACGAAGTTCCCCACCCGCGAGCACTCGCCGATCTCCGCCCCGGGCCGCAGGTGCGCGAAGGGCCCGCATCGCGAGTTGTCGTGCATCGTCGCGCGGTTCAGGTTGCTCATCACCACCGTGCAGCTTTCGCCGATGGTGCAGTCCGTGATCCGCGTGCCCGGGCCGATCACCGACCCCGGGCCGATCTGCGTGCGCCCCTCAAGCATCGTCATGGGTTGGAGGCACACGTCGGCGGCCAACTCCACCTCCGCCCCGATGTAGGTGGTCGCCGGGTCCACGATCGTCACGCCGTTCAGCGCGTGGCGCTTCAGGATCTCCTCGCGCTTCACGCGCGATACCTCGGCCAACTGCCAGCGGTCGTTCACGCCCGTGAACTGCGTGGCGTCCTCGAACCGCATCGCCTCCACCTTGCCGCCGGACCGCCGCAGTTCGGCGATGACGTCCGTCAGGTAGTACTCGCCCTGCGCGTTCCCTCGGCCCAACTTCGGCAACGCGTCGTACAGCGCCTGCCGGTCGAAGCAGTAAACGCTCGGGTTGACCTCCTTGATCGCCCGCTGATGCGGGTTGCAGTCCTTCTCCTCGACGATCGCCTCTACCGCGCCGTCCTTACCTCGAACGATGCGGCCGTACCCGTGCGGGTCGTCGATGACGAAGGTGGCGATCGTGGCCTGAACGCCCAGCTTGAGGTGGCGTTTGAGAAGGGCCTCGAACGTCTCCGGGCGGATGAGCGGCACGTCGCCCGACATCACGATCACCGGCCCGTCGTGGCTGTGCAGCATCTCCCGAGCCATCAACGCGGCGTGCCCCGTGCCCAACTGCTCTTGCTGATACGTGTAGGCGTAGTCCTCTTCGCCCAGAGTCGCCCGAATCAGGTCGCCCTGGTAGCCGACCACGATGATCGGCCGCGTGATGCCCGCTCGCCGCATGGCGCGACCCACGTAGTCGACCATCGGCAACCCACAAACGCAATGCAAGCCCTTTGGCAGATCGGACTTCATCCGGGTGCCTTTCCCGGCAGCCAAGATGACCCCTGCTATCGGCGTGCTGAACCTCATTTCCAGGTGAAACGATACCCCGCCGACCCCCTATCGTATCACGGCCACCGGGAGGTCCAGCCACGGCCCGTCGGCACTCATCCCAACCAACGGGTGTCATCCCGAGCGATGGTGTCATCCCAACCGACGGTGTCATCCCGAGCGAAGCGAGGGATCTCGGACGTTTCCCAACCGTCAAGGCCCATCCGACCGAGATCCCTCACCTTCGGTTCGGGATGACACGCTTGGGGGGTGGATGAACCCGATCCCGGGGCCTTCGACCCCGGGCAAATCGCTTCGACCCCTCGCGGGGTCGCGGATCGGGCCGACGGTTCTGGCGTCGCCACGGCGTCCTCCCCCGCCGTAGCCGAAGGCGTGCGGAGGGGGTGCAGGGGGAGGCGCAAGCCGAGGCGCCCGGTGCGCCTTGTCCTTCGGACCGGGGTGCAAAAGACGTCACCCCGGCCACCCGTCGCGTTCCTTTCCATCAACCTGAGCGGGCAAACAGAGCAAGGACGCGTTCTTCTTTGCGAGCGCCTTGGTAGAAGCCTTCAATTGCGTTTTCGGGATACCTTGAGCCAATATTCGTATTGCCAATAAACACGATGGCGAATGAAAACATAGCCAGCATGCCATCTACACTACACGTCCGCGAGAAACTAGCAATGGATAGCATTAGGACACTTCTGCCAAAAGCATTGGCAATGGTCGCCGCAGCGGCGATGTATTGCGGCTCGGCCGCTGTCGTCGCATCAACCTCCGTTCGGGCACAGGCGGCCACCGTCACGCAGTCCGCAACGGGCGCCGCAAGCCAACCCCTTGTGACCGCGCGGGACGTTCTCGCCCTGCGCAACTGGTCCGCGACCTCCAAACTCTCGTTGTCCTGCACCTACGCGATGGCCGGGAAGGACGAATACGCTGCAGGCGAGGCCGCCTATCTCAAGTCCGGCTCCGTGTGGGCGTGGCTGGTGTGGGTGGACGGGTACAACAACTACCCTAACTCCGGTCTGCCGGGCATGGCCGTCCAAGGAGGGCCGCCCGTCGACACCTACGACCGACTGATGGCTGCGTTCAAGAAGCACGAGAAGGACTGGGCCAACAACGCTCGCGCGTGGATATGCCTTTCCGACCTTCGGCGGCAAGACCCCGTAATGACCCGAGCTATGATGCACGACGAAAAGGTACAGGCTCGCGTAACAGATAAAAACGGTCGCTTCGTCAAGTACGATACGATCATCTGGACGAGGTTTCGGCCCACAGAGAAGTATATGGCATTTGTTCGCGAACCGCTGACAAGGGCTTTGAAGTGCGACCCGAGTTGCTTCGCCGCCAAACTGGCCCTGGCCAGTTGTGACGTCGACAATGCCCGCGCCTACAACAAGATGAACGCCTTGTGCGAAGGGAACCCTAAGAAGGTCGACGAGTTCATCAGCCTCACCATGTTCCGCAAAGCCCTGGGCGCCAAACGCATGGACGAGTCCGAGCGCTGGAAACAGCAGTTCGTTGCCAAAGCGAAAGCTCACGAGGACACGCCTTGGCGGCGGCATATGCGCGAGAAGATGAAGTTCTAGTCCCGTCCACGCCATGGCGCCTGTGTGGTCGGCGCGTCTCGGTCATCTGGGACGCGCCGACCACATAAGCCTTCGGCGAATCGCGTCGGCCGCAGCTCGGTGTTAGCTCATTTGTGGGTTGTGGTCCTGCCCGACACGTTCGTGGCGCGCTCCGGGGCAAGGGCTTCGCGCGAGAACCCAGGCAGCGGGTCGTCCGAACGCTTCAGCCGCAGCATCGCCGACAGGGTGACGAACTCGAAGCCGCGTCGCCGCCAGTAGCCGACGATCGCCGGCAGAGCGGCGATCGTGTTCGGACGCCCCTGGTGCAGAAGGATCACGGTCCCGGCGCCCTTCGGGACGCACGCGGCGCGGACCACGTCGCTCATCGTCCCGGCCTTGTAGTCGGCCGTGTTGACCGTCCAAAGCGCGGTGGTCAGGCCGACCTCCGCCGCCTCCCGCACCACGTCGGGGTTCACGTCGCCCCCTGGGGGTCGGCAGAGCGCCATCTCGACGTTCGTCGCGCGCCGCACGGCGTCGGAGCAGGCCAGGTATTCGGCGCGCACCTCCGCCGCGTTGAGCCAGGTCAGGTTCGGGTGGTCGTAGGAGTGGTTGGCAAGCTCATGCCCCCGCGCGACCATCGCCCGCGCCAGGCTCGGCCACGCGGCCACCCGTCGCCCTTCCACGAAGAAGGTCGCCGGCACGCGCTCGCTGTCGAGCTCCGCCAACAGGGCGGGCGTGGCGTCGGGGAACGGTCCGTCGTCAAAGGTGAGGGCAACCCATTTGCGGTCCGACGGGCCACGACTCATCAACGATGGGACGGCGCCGCCCTCGAGTAGAACCGAGCGCGTCGCCATCTGCGGCGACGGTTGGTAGCCGAAGTGCGCCAGCGCTTTCGCGTTGCGCGTGTCCCGCTCCCTGCGCCACTCCACCAGGGCGTGCGGGTTGGACGGCGGCGGAGGCCCGATCGGAAGCCGCCCTCCGCTCCATACCACGCTCAACAGCGGCAAGGCCGCGAATACCAAACCCATCCCTTCAAACACCGGAATCCGGCCCCATATTATGAACAGGCCTCCCTTGGCCGGCGTTCCAGTCCCAAGGCGCGAACCTAGGCCAAGTCGGGTTTCAAGGGGCGATTCGTTAGCGCCGTTGCATCCATGTATTGCGACATTCACATCAAAGGGCAACGGGGACGCGTGCGCGAAGCGATACCAACGCGTAGACTCATTTCTAGACGGTTCACCGTTCGAAACGAACGTTGCCGTCCTTCTGATACTTTCACGGAGAAGATATGAAACACTCTCTGCTTCTAGCTTTCGCTTTCGCGTTCGGATGCGTTTCCATCTCATCGGCCGAGACCCTTTTCAAACTCGAAATGGACCAGCAGGTGAACAACGGCGCCGGCGACGCGATCTACGCCATGCCAACGAACCCGAGCGGCTTCCCGATCGAGATCGGAACCCAGGGGGATTTCACACGCTGCCAGATCCGTCAGGGCGGCGGCTGGTGGTACGGCCCGTTCGTGAGCTTCCGCCGCGCCATCGGCCACGACCTCGACATCTCCGACCCGAAGACGATCATGACCTTCTTCGGCCGGGTCTACAACGACGCGACGAACACCAACCCCTACGACGACGCCAACATCTTCGTCCGCCTGTACTCGGCAGACGAGAATGAGGGCTGGCTCGGTTGGCGGGACTACAGCCTGGTCTACGGCCCCAAGATGAAGGACAATCCGGACAAGTACCCGGGTTGGCTGATGCCCAAGCTCTTCCTGAACGACTTCGCCGCCCACAAGGCCGAGATCGGTAACACCGACCCGAACTACACCGCATACGGCGAAGGCCAGAACGGCACGGGCGTCTTCGACGTGACGAAGGTCGCCTACATGCGCTTCTACGGTACCGACTGGACCGGCAAGGGCGCCGACTACGTGGACGTCCGCGACCTGCACGTCCAGACCGTTCCCGAGCCGGCTTCGCTCATCGCCCTCGGCGTTGGCGCGCTGGCTCTGCTCCGCAAGCGCTCCAAGTAAGCGCCGAAGATGCGATCGCTCGACGAGCGCCCGACCCCCTCGGGGGTGGGGCGCTCGTTTTTGGCCTACGGCCACCCGAACCACCGCTTTCTTGCGCTAAGCGCGTCAATCCTGCAACAGTCGCCTTGCGCTAAACTGCGATATCCTTCAGTGTTCTATTACCGATCGTTTGATTGGCGCAGTTGAACGGCTTTCGATGGAGAAGACATGAAACAAACCATTCTGGTGGCACTGGTGTTTGGGTGCGCGGCAATCGCACCCGCCGACACGATCTTTTCGCTCGCGATGGACCAACAGGTCAACAACGGCGCGGGCGACGTCATCTACCCGTTCCCCACGGGTCCGTCTGATTTCCCGCTCGATATCGGCACGCAGGGGCCGTTCACGCGAGTGAACATCATCAAGAGCGGGGGCTGGTACTACGGCCCGTACGTCAGCTTCCGGCGAGCGCTCGGCCATGACATCGACGTCTCCGACCCGAACACGATCATGACCTTCTGGGGCCGGGTCTACCAAGACGCGACGAACACCAACCGGTACGGGGACGCGAACATCTTCGTGCGGCTCTACACCGCCGACGCGGACCACAACTACCTGGGCTACCGGGACTACAACTTGGTCTACGGGCCCAACATGAAGGACGATCCGGACAAGTATCCGGCCTGGAAGATGCCGAAGCTCTACATGAACGACTTTGCTCGGCACAAGGCTTCCATCGGCAACACCGACCCGAACTACACGCAGTACGCCGAAGGCGGAACGTTCGACGTAACCAAGGTGTGCTACATGCGGTTCTACGGCACGGACTGGTCCGGAAAGGGCCAGGACTTCACGGACGTCAAGACCCTGCACGTCCAGACTGTTCCCGAGCCGGCCACGCTGGCCGCGCTGGGCATCGGCGCCCTGGCCCTGCTTCGCAGGCGCAAGAGGTAACCCCGGGCCCAAGGCTCTGCTCGACGGGCGCCCGAACCGCGCGTGGTTTGGGCGCCCGGTTTTTCCGTCAGTTCTTGGATTGGGCCGCGGCGTCCAGGTTGGCGAGCGCCTCGGCGCCCGTGCCGACGACCGCGGCGCCGTCGAGCACCAGCTCCTTTCCGGGCGCTTTGAACGGCACCAGGGTGGTAACCCCTGGCTCCTGCATCGTCACGCCCAGCCACACGTCCGCCGACTCGATCGTCACCGGGTTGTGCGTGATCACGATGAACTGCGTGGTCTCGCGGAACAGCCGCAACATGGCGATGAAACGCTCGACGTTCACGCCGTCCAGCGGCGCATCGACCTCGTCCAGCACGACCAGCGGGCTCGGCTTCACCTTGAGCAGCGCAAACAGGAACGCCAGCGCGCTGAGCGCTCTCTCGCCGCCGCTGAGCAGGTCGAGCCGCTGCCGCTTTTTGCCCGGAATCGTGACCTCGATCTCCACGCCGGAGTCGAGCAGGTTCTCCGGCTCCGAAAGCGAAAGCTTGGCCTCGCCGCCCCGGAAGATGCTGACGAACATCTCGACGAACGCCTCCTGCACCTTGGCGAAGGTCGTCCCAAACCGCTCTCGCGTCAGGCGGTCCAGTTCGCGCATGCCGGACTCGATCTC
Organism: uncultured Fimbriimonadaceae bacterium; assembly: GCA_964539295.1. Lineage (GTDB taxonomy): Bacteria > Armatimonadota > Fimbriimonadia > Fimbriimonadales > Fimbriimonadaceae > CAZIIS01. The sequence goes on from CAZIIS010000018.1 coordinate 29,506, forward strand.
CGCCTTTCCGCGCTCGATGTCCTCGCTCTGCCCAGTAAGTTGCTCGTACCGCTCGGTCAACCGCTCGTAAGCCTCGATGGCCCCGAGGTTCACCTCGCCCATCGCCTTGAGTTCGCGCCGTAGGCGGCTGACCATCGCCGGGGCATCCTCGGGTACCTCGGTGTCGGGCGCCAGCTCCAGCGCCTCCTCCTGCGTGACGCCGTACTCCTCCAGCAACCGCTGCAGCGCCGACGCTCGGCGGGAATCGGCCCTCGCGCGCTTCAGTTCGCCCTCGTGCGCCGCCTCGGCGCAGTTCGCGGAGTTCTTCTGGGCCGCCTTCGCCTGCTCGGCCAGCTTGTACTCCTCCTCGTGCTTGGCCTTGCGCGCCTCCATCTTCTCGGCCAGCTTGACCCGCGCGGCCTCGACCTCGGTTTCGGCGACGCCTTGCGATCGCTCCGCCTGGGCGATCGCCTCGGCCAGCCGTTTGCGCTCGGGTTCAAGGTTCTGCGCCCGGCGCTCGCGCGCGCTCGCCGCCGAGAGCGCGGCGTTGAGCCGCCGCTCGGACTCCGCCCGACGGCGCACGGCGTTCTGCTCGCGGGTCTCGGCCTCGTCCAAGCGCTCGGCCGCCTGGTCCGCGTCCGCCGAACGGGCCGCCAACGCCTTCAACACCTCGTCGCGCCTGGCTTCCACGCCGGAGACGTCCGCGGTGATCGACTCGGGATCGCCCACGATCTTCAGCGCGTCCAGTTCGAGTTGAAGCTTCTCGCGGCTGCGCTCCGCGCTCTGCATCTCCTGCCGGAGGTTGCCCAGCCACGCGCGCGCCTCACGCTCGTCCTGGCCCTGCGTTTCCAGGCATTTGCGCAACTCCTCGGTTTGGGCCCGCAGCTTGGCGCGCTCCTCCTCCCTCGCCTTCTGCGCCGCGTTGATGCCCGCCAGGTCGCGCTGCAACGCCTGCAGTTTGGAGGCCACCTCGCCCAGCTCCGCTTGACGCTGGACCAGACCGCTACCCTGCCGCGACGTGGCGCCGCCCGTGACGGCGCCGGAGGAGTGCACCACCTCGCCCTCGAGCGTTACGATGCGCGACCAACCGCGCGTCCGCGCCAGCCGAAGGCTGGCGTCCAGGTCCTCTGCGATGACCACGCGGCCCAGCACGCTGTCGACGACCGGCCGGTGGGCCGCCTTGCACTCCACCAGTTCGCTCGCCAGGCCAACCACCCCTTTGTCGCGCAAGACGTCGCGCAGGTCCGGGCTGACCGAGGGCGGGCGCATCAGGGGTACCGGCTGGAAGGTGGCGCGCCCGAGCCGCTTCTCCTTCAGCATTTGGATGGCCCGTTTGGCGTAGCCTTCGTCTGGGACGATCAGGTCGTTGGCGGCCGCCCCAAGCGCCGTATCGAGCGCCAGGGCGTACTCCGGCCGCACGGTGATGGCCGAGCCGAGCGGCACGTAGGATCCTTCCAACAGCCCCTGGTCGACCGCCACCATCACCGCCCGCGCGCCCTGGGCCAACCCTTCGTGGGCGTCGATGGTCGCCTCGATTCCCCGGCGCTTTCCGTCGAGCGCGGCGGCCTCCGCAAGCAGTTTCCGCCCGTCGGCGCCGGCCTTCTCCTCGCGCGCAGTAAGCTCGCGCAAACCCCGGTCCGCTTTGGCGATGGCGTCGCGGGTGGCCGCGCACGCCTGGGTGTGGACGCCCGCCTCCTTCTCCGCCTCGGCGACCGCCTCGGCCAGGTCGGGCATCGAAGCGTCGATCCCCTCCAGCTCCTCCTGGACCTGCGCGATGCGGTCCGCCCGGTGAGCGGCCTCCAGTTCAAGCCGCTGTTTCTGTGCGAGCTTGGATCGCTCGGCCGCAAGCTCCTGCTCGACCTTCGCGAGCGTCGCGGTCAGGCTCTTGGCCTCCTCGTCCGCGCCGGAAAGCTCGATGCGCAGCTTCTCCAGGGCCTCGGTTTCGGCGGCCTCCTCAGCTTGCGCGCGGGCCAGGTCGGCGCGCGCGCTCTCCACGCGCTGCGTCACCTCGACGGCCTCGCCCGCCAGGCTCGTTTCCAGTTCGCCAAGGCTCTCCAGGCGCGCCTGCGCGACCTGAACGGCCGCACGGGCGTGTTCGAGGTTGGTTGTGGCGCCCTGCATCCGCGTGCGGATCGCCTCGATCTCGGCGTCCAGCCTTGCGGCGGCTTCGGCGCACACCTTGGCCTCGTGCTCCAGCTCCTCCGCCTGTTCGGCCTCGTCTCGGGCCAGCTTCATCGAAGCGTCCACCCGAGCGCCGATCTCCTCGATCTCGGCGGCGGCCGTGGCGACCTCCTTTACGAGCAGGCCGCACTCCACCTCGCGCAGAGCGCCAGACGCGGTCTTGTAGCGCCGCGCGGCCTCGGCCTCGACCTCGAGCGGCTTTCGCTGCGACTCGATCTCGTTCAGGATGTCGTGCACCCGCTCCAGGTGCGAGGCGGCGGATTCGAGCCTTCGAAGCGACTCCGTGCGGCGAGCGCGGTAGCGTTGCACGCCCGCGGCCTCGTCCAGCCAGCCCCGGCGCTGCTGGGGCGACGCGGCGAGGGCCTGGTCGATCTCGGACTGACCGACGATGGCGTACCCGGCGCGGCCGAGGCCGGTGTCCGCAAGCAGGTCGACGACGTCGCGAAGGCGACAGGCCCTGCGGTTGATGGCGTAGTCGCTGTCGCCTGCGCGGTTGAGCTTGCGGGTCACCGCCACCTCGGGCGATTCGACCGGCAGGGTTCCGTCCTCGTTGTCGAAGTGCAGCGTCACCTCGGCGTAACCGAGCGGCTTGCGGAGGTTGGACCCCGCGAAGATGACCTCTTGGCTGCTCTGGGCGCGGAGGTTACGGGCGTTGTGCTCGCCCAGACCCCACAGGATGGAGTCCACGATGTTCGACTTGCCGCAGCCGTTCGGGCCGACGATGGCGATGATGTCGCCGTCCAAGTCGAACTCCGTCTTGTCCGCGAAGGTCTTGAAACCAAAGATGCGGACCCGCTTCAGCTTCACGGCCTACCGAGCCCCCTTCCGAACCTATCCTGGACCAACATCCCAAGCATATCAATGATGAAGAGACGAACGGGGAACCCCGAACGGAGCCGGCGAGCCGCAAATGGGCCGAGGCAATCCCCGCCGTTCGCCTAGAATGGTGGCAAGTATGAGCGAAGCGGTTCGGGCGTTCGTGGGCATTCCCGTCTCCCAAAAACTGGGCTTGGCGTTCCGGGCGTTGCAGTCCGACGTCGAGCGGCACGCGCGCGGGTACGCGCGGTGGACGGCGCTGGAGTCGATCCACATGACGCTGTACTTCCTGGGCGAGAACCCGCAGGAGAGGGTGGACGTCATCGAGAAGGCGCTGGGGATGATCCGGCGCCCGTCGTTCACGCTCACCGCCAAGGGCGTGATCGCCCTTCCCAAGCCGGAGGTGCCGCGCGTGGTGGCCGTGGAGATGGGCGGGGACGTGGAGCGCCTGGCGGAGCTTCAGGCCGACGTGGCCAAGGTTGCCGCGGGGCTCGCCGAGCACAAGGAGACCAAGCCGTTCCTTCCACACGTGACGATCGGGCGCTCCAAACGCGAGGCGCCCGGGCCACCCAAGGTTCTCGGCGAAGCCGTACGGCGCGTACGGCTTCAACCGACGGGCGCTTGGCGAGTGGAGTCGTTCTCGCTCATCCAGAGCCACCTGGAGACGGGCGGGCCGCGCTATGAGACCATCCGGGAATACCGGTTAGGCTAACATCCGCAGGATCGCCGGATGGCTGGACGGAAGGTCGCAATGCACCAGCCGGAGCGGCTATATTGTTACGGGCCAAAATCGGCCCCAAGGACAAGGATCGCACTATGAACATCGGCGTCATCATCAACCTCTCGAAGGACGAAGCGGCCATGCAGCGCGTGGTGGGTTTCGGGCTCAACGTGTGCCAGGTCGCGTGCTGGGACATGTCTTTGGCCACGAAGGAGGTTGCGGAGGCCGTCGTCGCCAACTCCAAGAAGACCGGCGTGAAGGTCTGCGGCGTTTGGGGCGGTTGGCCCGGACCGGGCCAGTGGAACTTCACGGCCGGTCCGACGACCCTCGGCCTCGTCCCGCCCGAGTACCGGGAGGAGCGCGTCAAGGCGCTCAAGAAGTGGTCGGACTTCGCCGAGATGATCGGCTGCGACACGCTGATCACCCACTGCGGCTTCATCCCGGAGAACATGACCGACCCCGAGTACGCGCCAGTGGCCGACGCGATCATCGACGTGGCCAAGTACTGCGACGCTAAGGGGCAGAAGTTCCTCTTTGAGACGGGCCAGGAGACGCCCGTGGTGATCCTGCGCGTGATCGAGCGATCGGGCCTGACGAACATGGGCGTGAACCTGGACCCGGCGAACCTCATCCTGTACGGGAAGGCCAACCCGATCGACGCCCTCGACGTGTTCGGCAAGTTCGTGAAGCAGGTCCACGTGAAGGACGGCCTCTACCCGACCAACGGCAACGAACTCGGATGCGAGGTTCCTCCCGGCAAGGGCCGCGTGCGCTTCCCCGAGTTCATCAAGCGTCTCAAGGAGGTCGGTTTTGACGGCGAACTGGTCATCGAGCGCGAGATCGAAGGCGAGCAGCAGGCCAAGGACATCCAGGCCGCGGTGGCAGACCTTCGCGGCTGGATTGCGCAGGCTTAGCCTTTTCGCGCTCCTCGTGGCGGCGACCCTGACGGGCTGCCGCCACGCTCCGCAGGCCGGGCAAGCGCCGGCGCCGCCACCGGCGCCGGTCGACGCGTGGGTGTTGACCACGTGCGACGGCCGCGCCAAAACCCCCGCGTTGCTCTGGAACGGCAAGCTGGGCGTCCGGCTCGGGCGAGACGCGACCGGCACGGGCCTTCCCTGCTTCCTGGCGGACCAGTACCAACCGAACGGCGAAGAGAAGCTGGTCGCCCTCGGCTCGCCGCTGGCCGCTTCGGCCATGGTGGGCGGCGTGGCGCTCTCGCCCGTGGGGGCTTCCGACTACCGCCAGACCCTGGACATGCGCACCGGGTTGCTTGACACGTCGTGGACGCAGCCGGCCCGCGGCGCGCGCGTGAAGGTCGACGTGGCCACCGCGATCGACCCCGAGAAGCCCGTCGTCGCGCAGTGGTGGAGCATCCATCCGGACCAAACCGTCCCCATCGAGTTCGCAAGCGGCGCGGGGATCGCGTGGTCCGGATCGGCCGAAGACGCGAGCGGCGCCCTGAGCGGGACACGCGGCCCGGTGGCCGTGCGGCTTGCCCATCGGACGACCATCGCCCGGCGTTGGTCGGGTGCGTCGGGGAAGGGCTACGTCTGGTCGGACGAGGCGTCCGACGGGGTGCAGTTCGAGCGGATCGCGGCGTTGGGTTGCGCGTTGCCCTCTGGTTATGAAGCCGTCGCGGACCGATCGGCCAAGGCGTGGGCCAAGCGTTGGCAAACCGACATCGTCATCGATGGGCCGGCCGAGGACCAACAGGCGGTCCGCTCGTTCCTCTTCTACCTTCGCTCCTCGTTTGCGCCGGACAACCCGGTGACGGTGAGTCCGTTCTCGCTGGCCGACGCGGCGTACCACGGCCACGTGTTCTGGGACGCGGACGTCTGGGTGTTCCCCGCCCTGGCGCTACTCGACCCCGACCTGGCGGCCGGCATCCCGCGTTACCGGCTGGCCAAGCTGGGCGCCGCTCGCGCAGGCTTCGAACGCTGGCGCGCGGAGGGTTACCCCGTCGGCAAAGGCAAGCTGACCCCGGACCCCAAGCTGCTGGCGCTCCTGCCCGGGGCGGCCTCCTTGGCCGCGAAGTACCCCTGGGAATCGAGCCTGAGCGGGCGAGAGACCGTTCCCGGCCCGAGCCGGTTCGAGGACCACGTCACCGGGAGCGTCACCTGGTCGCTGGAGCAGGCGGCGGCGCTCGGCCTGGTGAGCGAGGGGGACCTGGCCAGGCAAAGGCGGGCGGCCGCCGCGTTCTGGCTGCACCGCGCGGCGTTGCGGCCGGACGGAAAGGCGGCGATCTTGGCCACGATGAGCCCGGACGAGAGCCACGTCGGCGACAACGACCTGTACACCAACCTGCTGGCCGACCGCACGCTTCGCGCCGTTCTGGGCCCCAAGTGGCCCGCGGGGCGCATGGCGCTGCCCCGCGACGCCGAGGGTTACCTGACCTACGACGGCGATTCGCTGCGAAGCTACAAGCAGGCGGCGGCGGTGCTCTCCGTCTACCCGCTTCAGGACCCCGAAGCCGAGCGGCAGGCCGTGGCGAT
>CAZIIS010000019.1:0-34978 GCA_964539295.1 uncultured Fimbriimonadaceae bacterium
ATAACTGGTAGGCAGCGTGCGTTTAGCATGGGGCGCACGGAAGGTTGCACGGCGCCAACCCGCGTTTCATGCTCTACAATTGATATGGTGAGCCAGCCAAGGAGACAACGAGGTGTCATGGAGGCAGAAAGGAACACTTGGCCTTGAGATGGTTGCATGGATACACGACATGCTGCGCATCGAAGACCAGTGGGTGTACGACGAGGCCGACGGCTTCACATGGTGGGGGGAGTCGTTTGCCCAACGCGTGTGGAGCGACCTGGGCGTATACCACAACGGCATGTCGGTCTACAAGCTGCACGCCGAAGCCGACGTGGTGAGGGGCCGGGGGCGCTCGGCCAACCTGGACGTCGAGTTCGTGCGGGCCGCCGCCAGTTGCCCGCTCAGCGCGGCGGTTTACGACTCCAAGGAGGACACCTACAAGCTCCACACGAGCGCCTACGTGTGCGAGGAGAACCTCCCGTGGCTGCGGAAGTTGTTCAGCGCGGCGGTCGGGCTCCAGCTTGCCGAGGCCAACGCGATCGGTCGCGACCTGGCGACGCGCTTGAACGCGGCCCGCGCGGTGAGCGAGCATCCGAGGACCGGCATGCGTACGACGGGACATCCGATGGTGCGCAGCGCCGACGGCTTCTTCCGGCCGCAGGGGGCGCAGCCATGCCGGTGGGTCGACTCCCCCGAATGGGACGACGTCTACCACGTGATGGACCGCGAAGCGTCCGCCATCCGGACGGACAAGCGATCCAGGGCGGAGGCTTCCTTCCCGTGGGAGTCCACCGGCGAAGGCGATCTGACGCTGCGGATCGACACCGATGTTCCCAATCCCCGCCTTGGCAACGGGCTTTCCTTCCTGCTGACCACGCCGCTTACGGCGACCGAGGAGCAGACGGCGAGGCTCGCGCTGGAGATGAACCGGGTCGAGAGCAAGGAGTGGGGGAGGAGCCATTTCCTCGGCGGTTGGGGCATGGATGAGGGGCGCTTGGCGTTCCGGTGCTTCGTGCCCAACACGGCGTTCCACTCGGACCTGCTGCCGATGCTGGCGATGAGCATGGCCGTGAGGGCGTGCTGGGTCGACGAGTTCTTCTTGGCCAAGAAGCAGGGCGCCCAGAAGCCGCACGGTGCGCAACTCATCTAGCGGGTCGGCGGTGATCCGTTCTCTATCGTTGTTGTGCCCCGCTTGAAGGAATCGGCGTGCTCGGCGTCGTAACGGATCGGTACGGATGAACGCCGGCGCGTTAACGTTTCCTTTTCTTGGGCTTGTCGTCTTCGGGGCTGTGTGGGCGAGCGAGCAGATCGTCAAGGCTCCGCGCACCCCGGGGCCGGTCGAGGTCACGTACTGGGAGAAGTGGACCGGCTTTGAGAAGGACGGGATCGAGGCGATCGTCAACGACTTCAACGCTTCGCAAAACCGGATCCACGTCAAACTGCTCACCATCAGCGACATCGGCAACAAGGTGTTGATGTCGATCTCGGGGGGCTGCCCGCCGGACATCGCCGGCCTGTTCGGGCCCAACGTGGCGCAGTACGCCGACGCCCACTCGATCATGCCTTTGGAGGATCTCTGCCGGCGGTACGGCATCAAGAAGGGCGACTACATTCCGGCCTATTGGAACGTCGGCTGGTACAAGGGGCACGTCTACGCTCTTCCCAGTACGCCGGCCTCGACGGCGCTCCACTACAACGTCGAGCTCTTCCGGAAGGCGGGGCTAGACCCCGACAAACCGCCCCGCACGGTCGAAGAGCTCAACGCGATGGCGGAGACGATGACCGTGCTCCGGCGCGATGGGCGGATCCAAGTTTCGGGCTTCCTGCCATCTGAGCCGGGATGGTGGAACTGGGCGTGGCCGTGCTACTTCGGGGCCCGTCTTTGGGACGGCAAGAGCCGCATCACGGCCAATGAGCCGGCCAACGTGCGTGCCCTGGAGTGGGTGCAGTCCTTCTCGGCCAAGTACGGACCGGCCCAGCTTCAGACATTCCGCAGCGGGTTCGGCAACTTCAGCTCGCCGCAGAACGCCTTCATGGAGCAGCAGGTGGGCATGGAGCTTCAGGGGGTGTGGATGGCCAACTTCATCGGCATGTACGCGCCGAAGATGAAGTGGGCCGCGGCGCCGTTCCCCTACCCGGCGGACCGCCCCGACCTGGCCAACGGGACCGTGGTGGACGAGGACATCTTCGTGATCCCGCGCGGCGCCAAACACCCCGAGGAGGCGTTCGAGTTCATCGCCTACGTGCAGAAGCAGAAGGTGATGGAGAAGCTGTGCCTATCACACCGGAAGAACAGCCCCTTGGCCAAGGTGAGCGACGACTTCTGGGCGCGGCACGAGAACCCGTACATCCGCCTTTTCGACAGGCTGGCCCGCTCGAAGAACGCCTACGCGACGCCCCAGATCGGCATCTGGCCGGAGTACGGCGGGGAGCTTGACAACGCCTACGACAACGTCGTGCTGATGAAGAAGACGCCGAAGGACGCGCTCGACCACGTGACCGAACGCGTCCAACCCAAGTTGGACCAGTACCTTCATCGGCTTGCGATGCGGGAGGCCGCCGGTCGGTAGCCGTCGAGCGATGCGCGAAACCGTCCTGATCCCCTCGTTGCTGGTGTGCGGAGCGTTGGCCTGGGTGGCCAGCGAGAGGATCACGGCGCCCGAGCCCAAGCGCGCGGCGGTGGAGATCACTTACTGGGAGAAGTGGACCGGCTTCGAGCTCGATGGCATCCGTGCCGTGGTCGACGACTTCAACCGATCGCAGGACCGTATCCACGTGAAGCTGCTCACGGTCAGCGACCTGAGCAACAAGTTGCTCATGTCGGTCTCGGGTGGCGTGCCGCCGGACGTGGCGGGCATCTGGGGGCTTGACATCGCCAAGTACGCCGATGCGGACGCGATCCTTCCGCTGGATGACTACTGCCGCAAGTTCGGAATACGGCAAAGCGACTACATCCCGGCCTACTGGGACATCAGCTTCTACCGGGGGCACGCCTTCGGCCTGCCGACCACGCCCGCTTCGACCGCGCTGCACTACAACGTCGACCTGTTCCGCGAGTTCGGGCTTGACCCCAACCGGCCCCCTCGCACCATCGAGGAACTCGACGCCATGTCCGACGCGATGACCGTCAGGCGAAAGGACGGCTCCTTGCTCCGCACCGGGTTCCTCCCCTCCGAGCCGCCCGGGTGGAGTTGGTCGTGGGGCTTCTTCTTCGGCGGGCGCCTTTGGGACGGCGCCGACCGCATCACCGCCAACTGCCCCGAGAACGTGCGCGCCATGAAGTGGGTGCAGTCGTACAGCCGTCGCTACGGCCCCGCCGAGGTGCAGACCTTCCGCAGCGGCTTCGGCAACTTCAGCTCGCCCCAAAACGCCTTCATGGACCGAAAGGTGGCTATGGAGCTTCAGGGCGTTTGGATGGGCAACTTCATCCAGACCTTTGCACCCAAGATGCACTGGACGGTGGCGCCGTTCCCGTACCCGGCCGACCGGCCCGACCTGGCGAACACGGCGGCGGTGGACATGGACGTGATCGTCATCCCGCGCGGTTCCAGGCGCCCGGACGAGGCGTTCGAGTTCATCCGGTTCTTGGAGTCTCAGCCCGAGATGGAGAAGCTCTGCCTGGCGCACAAGAAGAACTCCCCTTTGACGAAGGTGAGCGATCGGTTCTGGCGCGAGAACGCCAACCCCTACGTTCGCATGTTCGACCGCTTCGCAAGGTCGAAGAACACCTTCGCCATCCCCAAGCTCGGCATCTGGGAGGAGTACGGCGCCGAGTTGACCAACGCTTTCGAGCAGATCGCGCTTCTGCAAAAAGAGCCCAAGGAGGCGCTTGACTACGTGACGAATCGCATGCAGCCCAAGTTGGAGACGTATCGCAAGCGCATGAGACAGCGCGGAGAGGCACTATGAACAACAGGAAGAAAGAGGCGCTAGCCGGGTATCTGTTCGCGTTGCCGTGGTTCATCGGCGTCGCGGCGTTCATCCTTTACCCGTTGTGCGCGTCGGTTTACTTCAGCTTCTGCGACTACTCGGTGCTGAAGGCGCCCGTCTTCATCGGTTGGGACAACTACGCGGAGCTGTTCCACGACGAGGTGTTCTGGCTCACGCTGCAGAACACCTTCCTCTACGCGCTCTTCGCCCTACCGTTGGGGATGGTGACGGCGATCTCGTTGGCGCTGCTGCTGAACACCAAGGTGAAAGGGATGACGGTCTACCGCACCATCTTCTTCCTGCCCTCGCTTGTGCCGATGGTGTCGCTGGCCGTCCTCTGGCTTTGGGTGATGAACGGCGAGCACGGCATCCTGAACGAGGTGCTCTCCCTGGTCGGCATCAAGGGGCCAAACTGGTTGGGGTCGCCCGAATGGAGCAAGCCGGCGCTCGTGGTGATGAGCGTCTGGGGCGTCGGTAACTCGATCATCATCTACCTGGCCGGGCTCCAGGACGTGCCGGTGCAGCTCATCGAGTCGGCCGACCTGGACGGCGCGTCGCCGTGGATGAAGACGCGCCACGTCACCCTGCCGATGATCTCGCCGGTCATCCTCTTCAACCTGATCATGGGCATCATCGGCACGCTCCAGGTCTTCACCGTGCCGTACATCATGTTCCCGGGCGGCTCGCCCGCTCGCTCGACCTACTTCTACGCCATGTATCTGTTCGACAACGCGTTCCGCTACATGAAGATGGGCTACGCCAGCGCGATGGGCTGGGTGATGTTCATCGTCATCCTGTTGTTGACCCTTCTTGCACTGAAGGTGTCCGAGCGGCACGTGCACTACGGAGGCAACTAGCCATGAGCAAGCCAAGCCAGAAGCCAGGATCGTCTGAAGCCGCGACGCGCGCGCCGAGCAAAAGGCGGCGTACTGCGCTCGCCACGGTGTTGATACAGGCGACGCTCATCTGCCTGTCGATCGTGTTCCTCTTCCCGTTGCTGTGGTTGATCTCCACGGCGGTGAAGCCGATCGACGAGACCATGCGCATGCCTCCGGTCTGGATCCCCTCGAAGGTTCTGTGGTCCAACTTCTGGGATGCGTTCACCTACAACTCGGACAAGCTGGGCTACATCCCGTTCCTGGTGTATGGGCGCAACACCCTGGTGCTGTGCGTGCTCGTGGTGGCGGGGACGGTGCTCTCCAACGCCGTGGTCGCCTATGCGTTCGCCCGCTTGCGCTGGCCGGGACGCGACCTGCTCTTCGCTGCCACGTTGGCCACGATGATGGTGCCGTTCCCGGTGCTGATGGTGCCGCTTTTCGCGCTGTTCCGCGAACTGGGTTGGGTGGGCACCTTCCGGCCGCTCTGGGTTCCGGCCTGGTTTGCCAGCGCGTTCAACATCTTCCTGTTGCGGCAGTTCTTCCGCACCATTCCGTTTGAGCTTTCGGAGGCCGCCAAACTCGACGGCTGCTCGGAGTTGGGGATCTTCCGCCAGATCGTGCTGCCGCTGAGCAAGCCTGCTCTGGCGGTGGTCGCGCTCTTCTCGTTCATGGGCACCTGGAACGACTTTCTCGGCCCACTCATCTACCTTCTCGACCAGAAGACCTTCACGCTTGGGTTGGGGCTGCAGTTCTATCAGAGCCAGCATGGCGGCACGCAGTGGAACCTGCTGATGGCGGCCTCCACCATCGTGGTGGCGCCGGTGATCATCCTGTTCTTCTTCGCCCAGAAGACGTTCATCCAGGGGATCGCGATCACCGGCCTCAAGGGTTGAGGTCAGTCCTGCACGAGGTCGCGGATGGTGCGGAGCTTGAGCCCCACGGCCAGCCCCATCTCCACGACCTTCTGCAGGCGCTGGAGGTCTGGGTCGAGCTTGGCCAGCACCTGCGGCCGGACGACGATGGTGGCGCCTCGATTGAGGCTGGCCGCCTCGCGCACTTCGCGCCGGAACCCGTCTGCCCAGGCGTGGCCCGACCGTTCCTGACGGTTCATCCCTTGGTCAAGCGGGGTTTGGACGGGGAAGAGATGCACCGCCGTCGGCGGCGTGCAGGCCGGGGCGCTCAGAAAAACGAGCTCCGGCGGCAAGCTCTGCGGGGCTCCTGACGGCCACGGGGTTCGAACGGCCAGCCCGGCGGGCTGGTGGCCAAGAGCGGTGAACAACCGCTTGGCAACCTCGTAGCGCTGGGCGAACTCCTCGGGCGTCCGGCAAAGCCAATCGAGGTCGTGGCCGTCGCCGAGCACCGCCTCGGCGGCGCAGGGAAGGGCGCGCAACACCCGCTCGGAAGCGAAGAAGTGGTACTTCCAGCCGGTGCTGCGCGCGAGGTCGAGCAGCCTGAGGGTCATCGCCGGTTCGCCGTGGCCGAACTCCTCGGCTTCCGGCGCGTCCCATGGGACGTAATCCAGATCGACCCTCAGGCAGAGGTACACGGCGCCTACTTGTCCTGGAGTGCCGCGATGCCCGGGAGCTCGATCCCTTCGAGGAACTCAAGGCTGGCGCCGCCGCCGGTGCTGACGTGCGAGACCTTGTCGGCCAGGCCGAACTTCTCGATGGCCGCCGCGCTGTCGCCGCCGCCGATGATCGTCACGCCCGTGCTCTCCGCAAGACCCTCGGCCACTTCGCGCGTGCCGTTGGCGAACGGCTCCATCTCGAAGACGCCCATCGGCCCGTTCCAGATGACGGTGCCGGCCATGCGGGCGATCTGGCGGAACAGCTTCTGCGTCTCGGGTCCGATGTCCGCGCCGAGCTCATCGGCAGGGATTGCGTCGACCTTCGTCGGCTTCGGCTTGGCGTCCTCCTTCAACTCGGGGGCGACCATCACGTCGAGCGGCAACACGATCTTGTCTGCGTTGGCGGCCAGCACGCTCTTGGCGTAGTCGACGTTCGAGGCGTCCAGCAGCGACTTGCCGATCTCGAGTCCCTGCGACTTCAGGAAGGTGAAGGCCATTCCGCCGCCGATGACCAGCTTGTCGACCTTCGGAAGCAGGTTGTCGATGACTTTGATCTTGTCCGCGACCTTGGCGCCGCCGAGGATGGCGATGAACGGGCGCTTCGGGTCCTCGAGAGCCTTTCCGAGGAACTCGATCTCCTTCTCGATCAGGAAGCCGGCGACGCCGGGCAGCGTGTGCGTGACACCCTCGGTGGAGGCGTGCGCGCGGTGAGCCGTGCCGAACGCGTCGTTCACGTAGAGGTCGGCAAGCGAAGCGAGCTGCTTGCTGAACTCGGGGTCGTTCTTCTCCTCCTCGGCGTGGAAACGCAGGTTCTCGAGCAGAACGGCTTGACCCGGCTTGAGCGCCTTGCACGCCTTCTCGACCTCGGGCCCCACGCAGTCGGGCAGCAGCGCCACGTCCTGGCCGAGCAGCTCGGTGAGCTTGGCCGCGACCGGCTTCAGGCTGAACTCGGGCTTCGGCTGACCCTTCGGGCGACCCAAGTGGCTGCAAAGCACCGCGGAGCCGCCGTTCTCGAGGATGTACTGGATCGTCGGAAGCGCGCCCACGATGCGTCGATCGTCCGTGATCGTCTGTCCGTCGAGCGGCACGTTGAAGTCGCAACGCACGAGCACGCGTTTGCCCTTCACGTCGATGTCTCTTACAGTCTTCTTGTTGAGGCTCATGTTGGCCGGGATTTTACCGTCCCGGCCCCATTGTCGTTGGCGGCCCGGACGTAAGGCGAGCCGGTCGGGCCCGTGCCAACCCGGGCGGCGCCCGGAACGCACGGGAGCCCGCCGGCGCTACGCCGGCGGGCTCCCTGGGTATGGGCGATAGACCCTAGGTTAAGGGTTGCAGTCGATTCCGCGGTCCCGGGCGAGCTTGGCTTCGCGAGCCCGCTCGTCGGCCCTCGGGAAGAAGTACATGGCGCCAGCGCAGCGGCCAAGGCCGACCCAGTGCGGATCGTTCCAGGGCACCGGGGTGGCGGCCGCCGGCGACGGATGCATCTTCTGCCACGGGAAGTTCTTGGCGTTGGAGCCGACGAACACGTAGTTGGCGTTGTCGCCGTGGCGGAACGGATCGGAGCGCATCGGGTATGTGTTGTCGCCCCGGAAGTGGTCGGCCCACGCGTTGAAGTAGTGCGGCGGGTTCAACCGGCCATCGGGACCGCCGTCGGCCACGAACACGGTGTCGGAGACCTTCTCCACCTGCGAGGCGTTGAGGTACCGGTACATGATCGGGCTATTCGGGTCGAAGTCGTAGATCAGCGCCTGGTTGATGCCGTAGCTTCGCTTCGTCTGGTTGTAGGCGGCGTTGGTGCACTTCCAGACGCCGCCGCGGTCCAGCGCCAGCGTGGTGCCGTCGGCCGCCACGCCGTCGTTGCCCATCTTCACGTACGGCAGCAGTTTGGAGTCCCAGTAGTGGGTCTGGCCCCAGATCAGGCCGCTGCCGTTCGCGTTGGCGAACTCCAGCCAGGTGGGGTAACCGTCGTCATAGTCGTTCCCGTACATGTTCAACGCCAAGCCGATCTGCTTGGTGTTGCTCAAGCAGGAGGTCTTCTTGGCCGCGGCCTTGGCCTGCGCGAACACGGGGAACAGGATAGCAGCAAGGATCGCGATGATGGCGATCACAACGAGTAGCTCGATGAGGGTAAACGCAGTATGTCGCTTCATTGGGTCATTCCCTTCTTACCCGAATAGGGATAAGGTGCAATTGCTTCAGGCATATTAGCGGAGAAATGCGGCGTGTGCCACAAAAGTGTGGCAAGCGCAGCCCAAACCGGCAAATACGCTATTGCTTTTCCGTTTCTGCTGGATCGTTCTTGCTGACCGATGGGTTGTCAGGCGACTGGGTGGCGGCGTCGTTCCCGGTGGGGGCGCCGTTGGCGCCGACGACCGCGGGTGTTTCGGCGGCTGTTTCAGCCTTCTTGCACCCTCCCAACCCAACCAACACGGCGCAAAGGCCAAGAGCCACAACGCCATAGGCCAAATGTGACAATGTTTTCATCACATCGGTACGATACTCCGAGCAGCCGACGCAGTGCAAGTGAGCAAGGCAGTTATTTAAACGGACTTTTTGTTGTGCTGTCGTGGACTACCCTGGATAGAATGTGGTCCTAACGGAGTACCTTGCCCTCCGCGCTTGGTTTTGTACCGGAGCGCCGCCGAACGCCTAACGATATGAGGCGGGTCTTTGAATGCGGCTCACGACGTTCCGAACCGGCGCTCGGCTCCGCGTTCGGGTCCTTACATCGTTCGTCTGTGGACTCGCGGTGGCATAAACTGGCGCCACACGACAGGAGCGAACGCGGCAATATGAGCAACACCCCATCCGAAAAGCGCGTCCCGGGCTTCGAGACGCTGGCGGTTCACGCCGGTCAAAAGCCGGATCCGGTCACCGGCGCCTGCGCCCAACCGATCTACTTGACCAGCAGCTACGTGTTCCACGACGCGGCCCATGCGGCGCGCCGGTTCAACCTGGAGGAGCCGGGCGAGGTGTACACGCGCCTTGGCAACCCCACCACGGCGGTCATGGAGCAACGCGTCGCCGAACTCGAAGGCGGCGTGGCGGCGGTCGCCACCGCCAGCGGTCAAGCGGCCGAGATGCTGGCGGTCACCACGCTGGTGAACGCCGGGGAAGAGGTGGTGGCCTCCACCAGCCTCTACGGCGGAACCTACACGCTGCTCCACAACACCCTGCCGAAACTCGGGGTGAAGGTGAAGTTCGTGGACCCCGCCGATCCCGAGAGCTTCCGCAAGGCGGTGACCGAGAAGACGCGCCTCCTCTACGGCGAGACGGTGGGAAACCCGCAGCTCGACAGCTTCCCGATCACCGAGGTGGCGGCGATCGGCCGCGAGTACGGAATCCCGCTGGCGATCGACAACACCATGCCGTCGCCCTACCTCGTGAACCCGATCAGGCACGGCGCGAACATCGTGATCCACTCGTTGACGAAGTTCCTTAGCGGCCACGGCACGGTGCTTGGCGGCGCCGTGGTGGACGGCGGCAACTTTGACTGGGGCGCGAGCGGCCGCTTCCCGAGCTTCGTGGAGCCCGACGCGAGCTACCACGGCGTCAAGTTCGTCGAGAAGTTCGGTCCCGCCGCGTTTGCCGCCAAAGCCCGCCTTCAGGGGCTTCGCGACCAGGGGATGTGCCTTTCGCCGCTCAACGCCTGGCTCACCCTGCAGGGGATCGAGACGCTTCACGTGAGGATGGAGCGGCACAGCCAGAACGGCCAGGCCGTGGCGGAGTACTTGGCGGCGCATCCCAAGGTGGCGTGGGTGAACTACCCCGGCCTGGAGTCGCACAAGGACCACGAGCGGGCCAAGCGGTATCACCATCGCGGGCTTTACGGGGCGATCATCGGCTTCGGCGTGAAGGGCGGGTACGACGCCGCGGTAGCGGTCATGGAACGGCTTCGCTTGTTCTCGCTGCTGGCCAACATCGGCGACGCGAAGTCGCTGGTGATCCACCCGGCGTCCACCACCCACGGCCAGTTGTCGCCCGAGGAGCAGGCGGCGGGCGGCGTGACGCCCGATTTCATCCGCCTTTCGATCGGCATCGAGTCGATCGACGACATCCTGGCGGACCTGGAACAGGCGCTGGGCTAGTTCCGCTCGGCGCTGGACGAAGAATGGGCCGGCGTTTCGCCGGCCCTTTCTTCGTCGGAGGCAAAGGCCGCTCGATCAGCCGTTCGAGTCCCGAAGCTGCAGGCGCACGTCGCCGTTGACGGCGCTCACGTCGATTGCGCCCTCGCCGTTACCCAGGCGACCGGTGATGCGCTGGCTGTCCCGCACATCGTCCATCAGCTCCAGGTCGCAGGCCACGGAGCCCCGCAGCGTGGAGAGCGTGACGCGGCAGTCGCTCCCGTCGGGGAGGGAGACCGACACGTCGCCGGAGACGGTCCTGACGTTCACAGTTCCGTTCACCGGCTCGAGCATGTCGACGCTCACGTCGCCCGATGCGGCCTCGACGGATACGTTGCGTGCGCGACACCGCTTGACCGACACGTCGCCCGAGGAGGTGCGCACGTTGACCGCGCCGGTGACGTCGTTGAGCGATAGGTCGCCGGACTTGGTCTCGACGGTGAGCACCGAGGCGTTGGCGTGCTCGATCGCAACGTCGCCGGATGACAGCGACACCTCGATGGCGCCCTCCGCGCCCTTCAGGCTCAGGTCGCCGCTCTTTCCATGTACGCGAACCGGGGCGTTCGTGCCCTCGATGCTGACGTCGCCGGATAGCAGCTTGAGTTCGAGCGGCACGCCCGTCGGCACGTCGATGTCGAGGTCGACGCTGAAGTCGTGCCCCTCAGGCTGCTTGAGCAGCACGTACTGCTCGCTTTCCTCGAGGACCGGCGTGTAGCGGTCGGCCTTGGCCTTGGCGTCCTCATGAGTGCCGGCGCGGAACCGCGCGGTGGCCTTGAGCTTGCCGACCGAGGCGCCGCCCTTGACGCTCACGTCGCCCGCCGAACCCTCGATGCGAAGCACCTTGCCGGACGGCACGCTGAGCGGAAGCTCCACCTCCTTGGTCTCTGCGACGCCGAAGATCGTGAAGGTGCCGCTCTTGCGCGCCTCTTCGGCCGCCTGCTTCACGGCCTCGACGCCCTTCTGCACCCCCTCGCGCACCTGTTTGGCCACGTCCTGCCAGTTCACCGTCTTGGCGACGTCCTTGGTCACCTTCTCGATGGAGTCGATGAGTGCGGCGAACGGGTCCTTGGTGGCGCCGGGCTCGGTAGCGGCCTTCTCCTTGACGCCTTCGGCAGCGCCCTCTTCGGTGGCGGCGGCAGCTTCGCCCGCCTCTTCCTCGGGCCCGCTCTCCGCGAACGCCTGGATCAACTCCGCGGCGTCCTCCGGGCTCAGCTTGCCCTCCTGAACCAGCTTCATGATGCGGCGTATTTCGTCTTTCATGCCTATGCCTCGCCTCGTAGCTTAGCGCTGAACTCTTCGGGCGTAATCTTGCCCTCTTCCAATTCCAACAACAACTTGCGTTTGAGGGCGGCGGCGGCCTCTCGCTGGTTGTCCTTTACCGGCTTGAGGTCGAGCGCCTTCAGCAGGGCGTCGAGCCTGGAGCGCACCGTCGGATAGCTGATGCCGAGCTCCTTTTCGACCGTGCTGATGACCCCCCGGGCGCGAAGGAACGCCTCGAGGAAGGCTCGCTGCTCCCCGCTCAGCCGCGCGACGCGGGGCAATCGGAACCTGCCGCGTATGGTGACGCCCGATTCCTCACTGGTGAGTTCGCTCACGAACAGGTCTTCGCCGGTGATCGGGCACTGGAGGGGGATATCGTGTCGCTCTTTGCTGCCCATGGTTTGCACCATCCCTGAAGCGTCTTGCTTCGACTCTACTTCAAGATCAACGTCATAGTCGGCTTGTTACATCAAGAATCTTAATGTTATGGGTCAAAAATCCCAAGCGCCGGGCCGGGGAAGCCGCAGGCTCTGTCGACGAGCGGGAAAGGCGGCGGCGGGGATGGGGTATCTTGCCCGTTAGGAGGGTGGCAACGCTGCGCCCACCCTCGATGGAACCGACTTCGGCGACGCCAAGGCGTCGCATCGTAGCGGAGCATCGAGCTAGAAACCATGAGCACTGAAAAACGCAACCCACGATCCATCGGCCTCGACAAGATGAGTGCAAAGGAGATCGTCCGGTTGATGAACGAAGAGGAGAGGATCGTATTCCGTTGCGTCTCGCAAGCCGAGGACGCAATCGCCTTTGCGGCGGGGAAAGCCGCCGAGGCGTACCAGCGGGGCGGGCGCGTCATCTACGTGGGCGCCGGCACCAGCGGACGCATCGCGATCGTCGACGCGGCGGAGATGCCGCCGACCTTCGGCGTGCCCGAGGACCGCTTCATCGCCATCCAGGCGGAAGAGGTGTTCGTCGGCGAGAACCCCGACGACGCGGAGGACGATGAACACCTGGCGATCCAGGCGCTCAACGACCTGCTGGTGAACCGGGACGACATCGTGATCGTGGTGGCCGCCAGCGGCAAGACGCCGTTCGCGCTCGCCGCGGCGCGTCACGCCAACCAGAAGGGGATCTGGACCTGCGGCATCGTGAACGCCCCGAACGCGCCGTTGATCGAGGAGGTGGACCACGCGATCGTGCTGGACACCGGCCCCGAGGTGCTCACCGGCTGCACCCGCCTGAAGGCGGGCACGGCGCAGAAGATGGTGCTCAACCGCATCTCCACCATCGCCATGGTGCTGAGCGGCAAGGTGATTGAGAACCTGATGGTGGACGTCAAGGCCATCACACAGAAGCAGAAGGAACGGTGCGTCAAGATCGTTTACGAACTAGCGACCGTGACCGAGGAGGAGGCTCAACGGCTGCTGGAAGCGAACGACTGGAACGTTCGCACCGTGCTCGACGTCGTGCGCTCCTCAACGGGAGCCACCCGGTAGCACGGCGGTAGAATCCGCCCCATGGGTTACCGTTCCAGGCTTGGGGCGTTCGGCTTCGCGCTGTACGCGCTTGCTGTCGTCGCTTCGGCTGCCGCTCCGATCAAGCCCGAGAAGGAGTTTGCGCTCACCATCCTGCACACCAACGATGTGCACGGACACCTGGCGCCTTTTGCGTACGTCGAGGCCGGTCGGGGGAAGAACGAGCGCCCGTCGGTCGGTGGGGCGGCGCGTCGGGCCACGCTCATCCGCAACCTACGCAGGTCCATCCAGAACCCGACGCTCTTGCTTGACGCGGGGGACGTCGTCACCCGCGGGCCGCTCGCCACGACCTACGAAGGGAAGCCGGACATCGACGTGATGAACGCCATCGGTTACGACGCGGCGTGCCTGGGTAACAACGAGTTCAAGCTGAAGGACGGCTCGCTGGCCCAAGACGCCAAGGGCGCGCAGGAGGGGCTGCTACGCGTGGTGCGTCGGTCGCGCTTCCCCTGGGTGTGCGCCAACGCGCTGGACTCGAACGGCGCCTGGCTGACCGGCGTGAAGCCGTTCGTCGTGCGCAAGGTCGGCGCCGTGCGCGTGGGGATCCTCGGCCTGACCGCCCCGCGCTCCGCGAACTACCCCCAGACCAAGGGCTGGGGCATCGGAGACCCGTTCAAGGCCGCCAAGGAGTGGATTCCGAAGGCGCGCCAGGAGTGCGACGTGCTGATCGCGCTGACGCATATTGGCGATATCTTCGACCGCGGCCTGGCGGCCACCACCACCGGGATCGACGCCATCGTGGGCGGTGACTCGCACACCTTCCTCTACAAGCCGGTTCTGGCCAAGAACGCGAAGGGCCAGACGGTGCCGATCGTGCAGACCGGCGAGTTCGGGGCGAACGTCGGGCGCCTGGACCTGCGTTTCGTCAAGGACGGGGACGGTTGGAGGTTGGCCTCGGCAACGGGAGAACTGCTCGCGGTCGGGCCTGAGACGCGCGAGGCCGCAGACGTCGTCTCGTTGCTTCGGCCGTATCTGGCGCCGTTCCAGAAGGTCGTGGGCAAGGCGCCCGGCCTCGGGAACACCCCGGAGGTCGCGCTCGCCGAAACCGCCCGGATCTACGCCAACGGCGCGCGCATGGCCGCAGCCGCCGACGCCGGCCTGCAGCCGACGGACGACGGCATCTTCGGCCCCTTCCGCAAGGCCGAGGTGACCCGTTACGACGTGTACGATATCTGGCCGTTCGCCAACGTCGTCGCGGTCGCAGAGATCTCCGGCGACGAACTTAAAGCGGCCATGGAAAAGCCGACGAACGTCGTTGTCGGGTTGGCCGGGCCGGTCCAGTCGGGGAGGACGTATCGCGTGGCGATGGCGAACTACATCGCCCTTTCGGTGTTGAAGCTGCCGGCGGACCGAGTGAAGGTCACGACGATCGACTTCAGGGATGCCGCCATCCGCTACCTGCAGAGCGTCCGGACGGTGCGCGTCGGTCCGCGGGTTCAGACGGTCCGCGGGGCAAGGCACGCGGCCGGAACCCCGCTCGCCGCGGCGGGCAAGCCGGTGGCGCGATGAGGGGGGACGTCGTCCGCCTGAAGGCGGTCAGCTTCAACATCCGCAACGGCAAAGCGGATGACGGTCCGAACGCCTGGCCGTTTCGACGGGAGTTGGTGGCGCAGTCCATCGCCGAACTGGCCGGGGACGTGGTGGGCCTTCAGGAGGCGTATGCGTACCAACTAGACGAGCTGCTGCCCGAACTGCCGCAATACGCCTGTTCGGGGGTGGGCCGCGCCGATGGTCTGCGCGGGGGCGAGTTCTGTCCCGTCCTGTACCTCCGCGGTGTGTGGCGGGCCGTCGACGAGGGCACGTTCTGGCTCTCGGAGACCCCAGAACGGCCGGGCTCGCTCGGTTGGGGCGCGCGCATCCCACGCATCTGCTCCTGGGTCCGGCTTGTCGGCGAAGAAGGCAGCCCCGTGACGGTGCTGAACGTTCACCTGGACCACGAAACCACGGAAGCGCGCCGCCACGGAGTGGAGCTGCTTGCGGGCGTGCTCGGTCCGGGGCCGTTCGTGCTGATGGGCGACTTCAACGCCGGCGAGGAGGAGCCGGAGGTGCAGTACCTGAAGGGCGAACTGCTGCGCGCCTCCGAACCCGGTGGGAAGCCGGTACGCCCGTCCCCGCCCCTCCAGGACACGTTCCGCACGGCGAACCCGTACGACACCGAGGTCGCCACCTACCACGCGTTCGACCCTGACAACGTGGTGGGCGACAAGATCGACTACGTGTTTGTGCGGCAGTGCGATCGGGTTATTTCCGCGGACATCTGGCGGCAAACTTACGACGGACGCCCGCCCTCGGACCACTTCCCGGTCTACGCAGAGCTTGAACTGGGCGCCGAGTAGCGCTAACCGAGCATCCAGGCGACGAGGTCGGCAGGGGTGGGGATGAGCGCGTCTGCGCCGGCCTCGGTCAACTCCTCTCTGCTGCCGTAGCCCCAGAGGACGGCGGCGCACGCCATCCCGCAGCGCTTGGCGCCGATCACGTCGTGCTTCCGGTCGCCGACCATGACCACGGCGTTCGGGTCGAGCCCCTCCTGGTCGAGCAGGTAGCGGATCAGGTCTCCCTTGACGGTCCGCGTGCCGTCGAGCGCGCTGCCGTGAACCCGTACGAAGTACCGAGCAAGGTCGAAGTGGTCGATGATCTCGCGCGCGTAGATCTCCGTCTTGGCTGTGGCGACGAAGAGCCGGACGCCGGATTTCTGGAGCCGCGCCAGGCACTCCGGGATGCCGGGGTAGACCACGTTCTGGAACTTGCCCCCCGCGGCGTAGCCCTCGCGGTAGAGGTCCACGACCTCCCAGATGCGTTCGCGGTCGGTGGTTCCCAGGATCTTGCCGATGCTCTCGTGCAGCGGTGGGCCGATCACCCAATCCATGTTGCCCTCCGGAGCCGCGATGCCCAACTGGCCGAGCGCCGCCTGGATGCCGCCCACCACACCCTCCTTGGGGTCCGTCAAGGTACCGTCGAGGTCGAAGAGCGCGCAGGCGTACCGGGGTGCCGACATCGTATCAGTCTGGCCCAAACCGACGACTTGGCCTTGGGCGCAGGCATGGCGCTCGGGGGCCGAGATTCGCTAAAGTCGCAATGGCATGTCGCAATCGGTTGCATACGACTTCGAGGCGTTGGCCTGGGTGGAAGGGGCGGCCCCGGCGCCGGCCACGGCGGCGGAGTGTCGCGCGCGGGCCAAGAACGGGAACGGGCTCACTTGGGCGCACGTGGTCGCCCACGACCTGGAGGAGACCTCGCGGTTCCTCATCGAGGAGTTCGGCCTTCACCCGCTGGAGGTGGAGGACGCGCTCAACTCGATGGAGCGGCCGCACCTTCAGGAGCGCGACCACATGCTGTTCCTGGTGGCGTCCGAGGTGGTTCGCACCGATGAAAAGGCCGAGTTCATCGACCTGGGGATCTTCGTCTTTCCGCGCCTGCTGCTGACCGTCTCTACGCGGCCTTCGCCCACCGTGGCCACGTGGATGGGGCGCTGGCAGAAGCAGGCGGTGAAGTTCCGAGGGGAGGTCTCGTACCTGGTGCATGCGCTGCTCGACGCGGTGGTGGACGACTACTTCCCGGCGCTCGATGTGCTCGAGGAGGAGATGGATACCCTCGAGGAGGCGGTCTTCGAGGGCCGGCGCACGCGGATCGAGGACATCCTGGCGATGAAGCGCCGCCTTCTGCGCGCGCGGCAACGCCTGGGCCCGATGCGCGACGTGCTGAACGCCCTGCTCCGGCGCGACATCCCGTTGGTACCGGAGGAGGCGCAGCCGTACTTCCAGGACGTGTACGACCACACGCTGCGGCTGCTCGAGAGCATCGACCTTAGCCGGGACGTGGTGGCCACGTTGCTCGACGCCCAGGTGGCCTTGATCGGGAACCGGACCAACGAGGTGATGCGGGTGCTGACGGTCATCTCGGCCGTGCTCATGTCCGCGGCGCTGGTCGCCGGCGTCTACGGCATGAACTTCAAGTTTATGCCCGAGCTCGACCAGGCGTACGGCTACCCGCTTTCGCTCGGTTTGATGGGTGCTATCGCGATGTTGGAGCTTTGGCTGTTCCGCCGCAAACGTTGGTTGTGAACTGGGTCGGGGTACTGAGCGAAGGTAACGTGAATCCGATTCCCGATGGCCGGACTTGAGCTGACGTCCATCCAGTGGACCCTTGGCGTCTTGGCGGCGCTGATGGTCGGCATCTCGAAGACCGGTCTCCCCGGAGCGGGAATTCTGGTCGTGCCGCTCATGGCGACCATCTTCTCCGGACGTACCTCGCCCGGCGCGCTGCTCCCGATGCTTATCCTCGGCGACTTCTTCGCTGTCGGCTGGTATCGGCAGCACGCGCAGTGGAGGCTCCTAACGGGCCTGGCGGTGTGGGTGGCGATCGGCCTGGCGATCGGCGCCGCCCTCCTGCAGTACGTCGGCGCGCACCCCGGCATGGGGAAGCAGATAGAGCAGTTGATCGCGGTCATCGTACTCGCGATGTTGGCGCTGCACCTGCTGCGAAAACGGCTGGGCGAGAGGTTCCAGCCCCACTCGAAGGCGGGGCGCGGCGTCACCGGCGTCGCCGCAGGCTTCGCAACGACCGTCTCCAATGCTGCAGGCCCGATCATGAGCATGTACATGGCCTCCGCGGAGATCCCGAAGGAGGCGTTCATGGGCACCTCGGCTTGGTACTACATCATCGTGAACTGCGCCAAGGTTCCGGTGTTCGTTGCGCTGACGCTTGCGGCCCCAAAGGAGCCGATGATCGACGGCCGCACCCTCGCCTTCAACCTGCTTGTGGCGCCGGTCATCATCCTGGGCGTCTATATCGGACGATGGATGCTGCACCGTATCTCGCAGAATGCTTTCGAGGCGGTGGTGCTCGTCCTGGCGGCCATCGCCGCGCTAAAGCTGCTTTTCGCTTGAGCGTTGCAGACCGGCGGTGCGATAGACTGTCCGCACTATGGCAGTGGCGTTCAAACGAAGCCAGAAGCTGGTCTTCGCCGGCGACAGCATCACCGACGCGGGGCGGTTCGAGGAGGCCTGGAAGCCGTTGGGCGCGGGCTTCGTTCGCGACGTGTGGCAGTTGCTGAGCGCGTGTTGCCCGAGTCTCGGTCTGACGGTCGTGAACAAGGGCGTGAGCGGCAACCGGTCATGCGACCTGCTGGCGCGCTGGGACACGGATGTGATCCGCGAAGCGCCCGACTGGCTGTTCATCAAGATCGGCGTGAACGACGTATGGCGGACGTTCGACGGGC
This sequence comes from uncultured Fimbriimonadaceae bacterium, assembly GCA_964539295.1. Classification (GTDB taxonomy): domain Bacteria; phylum Armatimonadota; class Fimbriimonadia; order Fimbriimonadales; family Fimbriimonadaceae; genus CAZIIS01. The sequence continues at coordinate 18,492 of CAZIIS010000019.1, forward strand.
TGGGCGACCACGTGCCGATCGACGCCTTCGAGCGGAACTACCGCGAGATGCTCGACCGGACCGTCGCCGGCACCGGCGCGGAGATCGTGCCGATAGAGCCGTTCCTGGTGGAGCCCAACGCCGCCGACCCGTTCCGCGCGTTGCTGGACCAGTACCGGGGGGTGGTCCGGCGCTTGGCGCAGGAACGCGGCCTTCGGTTGGTCAAGTTGCAGGACGCGTTCGACAAGGCGCTGAAGGCGAAGTCTGCCGCGTTTTGGTCTGAGGACCGCGTACACCCGACGGAAGCGGGGCACATGCTGATCGCCCTGGAGATCTTGGCCGTCTGCGGGATGGGATTCGGAGAGCGGCCATGAAGCTCGAAGCGATCGTCGCCGGGCACGTGTGCCTGGACGTCATCCCGACGCTAGGCGAGAGCGCCGCCGGCATCCGTCCGGGCAAGCTGGTAGAAGCGGGCCCGGCGGTGGTCTCCACCGGAGGGGTGGTTTCGAACACCGGCCTGGCGCTCCACCGGCTCGGCGTGGCCGTTCGGTTGGTCGGCAAGGTCGGGGACGACCTCTTCGGCGACGCGATCCGCAACATCGTGGAGAGGGAGGGAGAGGGACTGGCCGACGGCATGGTCGTCACCCCAGGGGAGGCCACCTCCTACTCGGTCGTGCTGAGCCCTCCCGGCCAGGACCGCATGTTCATCCACGCCCCGGGCTGCAACGACCTGTTCACCGCGTACGACCTGGAGGGTCCGGCGCTGCACGAGGCCGGGTTGCTGCATTTTGGCTACCCAACTCTCATGCGCCGCATGTACGCCAACGACGGGCAGGAGCTGGAACGGGTGATGCGCAAGGCCAAGGACGCCGGGCTCACCACCTCGCTCGATGTGTCGTTCCCGGACGCAGACTCGGACGCGGGGCGCGCAGACTGGCGACGCATCCTCATGCGGGTTCTGCCGTACACGGACCTATTCGAACCGAGCGCGGAGGAGTTGCTGTTCATGCTCCGCCCGAACGAATACGCCCGAATCGCCGCGCGGGGAGACGCGCTGATGGAACTGCGCGACGAATCGATCTACGGGCTGGCCGGGGAGGCTCTGGACCTTGGCGCGAAGGTCGTGATGGTGAAGGCGGGCTCGCGCGGCGCGTACCTTCGCAGCCGCTCCTCCCTGGAGGGGCTCGGCCGGTCGGCGCCGCCGGACATCGCCGCGTGGCGCGGCGCCCGCCTGCACGAGCCGTGCTACCGGATCGAGGTGGTTGGCACCACCGGCGCGGGCGACACCACGATCGCCGGATTCTTGATGGGTTGGTTGCGCGGTTTCGGGCCGGCCGAGGCGATGCAGGCCGCGACCGCGGTGGGCGCTTGCTGCTGCGAGCGGCCAGACGCCGTGAGCGGAGTGCGACCTTGGGACGAGACCAAGGCCCGGATCGACGCCGGCTGGCCAAAATGCATGTAGAGAACTGAGATGAAACGAAGCGAGATCAACCTGTTGGTTCGTGACGCCGCCGCGTGCTTCCAGGCGCACGGTTGGACCCTGCCCCCAAAACCGCGCTGGGATGTGACCGACTTCGGCCTGGGCGTGTGGCGCCGGTTCGGGCTGGTGTGCGTGAACATGGCCGAGGAGCCCGAGTACTGCGAGAAGCTCATGTACGGCAAGCGCGGCATGGTGACGCCCGCCCACTACCACGCCGTGAAGAAGGAGGACATCATCTGTCGCTGGGGCGAGTTGGCCATCAAGGTGTGGCCCGGTAAGCCCGCTGAGACCGCTGCGCAGCGCACCAAGGTCAAAGTGAACTGCGAGATGCGCGAGGTGGTTGCCGGCGAGGCGTTCGTGCTGAAGGCCGGCGAGCGGATCACGATCACCCAGGGGCTCTACCACGAGTTCGAGCCGGTATCGGACGAGTGCGTCATGGGCGAGGTGTCGACCATCAACGACGATCTGCACGACAACTTCTGGGTCAACCCCGAGATCGGCCGATTCCCCGAGACCATCGAGGACGAAGAGCCGATCGTCAGGCTCCTTTCCGACCAGTAGGGTCGTCGACCGGGGCCCGGAGACCGTCGCGGACCCTTCGGCGCGTCCGAGCCCCGGTAAACTCAAGCTCTTCCCATGGCGAGATACGTTCCTAGCGTCGGAATGGAGGTACACGCCGAGCTCTTCACCCAAACGAAGATGTTCTGCAGTTGCCCCGTGGCGTTCGGCGGAGAGCCGAACACGCGCACCTGCCCGGTGTGCCTTGGCCTTCCGGGGGCGTTGCCCGTTCCCAATCGCCAGGCGATCGAGATGGTGCTTCGCACCGCGCTGGCGCTGAATTGCCAGATCGCCATGCACAGCGTCTTCCACCGGAAGAACTACTTCTACCCCGACCTTCCCAAGGCGTACCAGATCAGCCAGTACGGCGAGACGAACCCGCTCGGCTACCGCGGTTGGCTGGAGATCCCTTCGGGCGACGGGTACAAGCGGATCGAGATCCAGAGGGTTCACCTGGAGGAGGACGCGGGCAAGCTGATGCACCTGCCCGGCGGCGGCAGCGGCGTCGACTACAACCGCGCGGGCGTGCCGCTCATGGAGATCGTCACGGAGTTTCCGCCGACGATCAGCACGGCGGACGAAGCTCGCGAGTACGTGGCGCAACTGCGACACATCCTGGTCTACCTGGGCGTCTGCGACGGCAAGATGGAGGAGGGTTCGCTTCGTTGCGAGCCGAACATCTCCATTCGCGAAGAGGGAAGCGAGCGGTATGGTACTAAGACCGAGCTTAAGAACCTGAACAGCTTCCACAGCCTTTACATGGGCGTGCAGTTCGAGGTTCGCCGCCAGACCGCGGTGCTCGACCACGGCCAGAAGGTGATCCAGGAGACGCGCGGGTGGAACGAGGCGACCGAGTCCAGCTTCGTGATGCGCACGAAGGAGTCCGAGCAGGACTACCGCTACTTCCCGGACCCGGACCTGATCCCGATGGAGTTCACGGAGGAGTACGTCGAGTCGCTCCGCGCCGGCCTGCCCGAGTTGCCGTTGGCCAAGCTCCGCCGCTACCGCGAGGAACTCGATCTTTCGGTCAAGGACGCCGAGCAGCTCATCGCCGACAAGGACTGGTCCGCCTTCTTCGAGGAGGCACTCGTCCAGGGCGGCGACGCCAAGAAGACCTGCAACTGGATGATCTCGGACTTCGCGCGGCTGCTGAACGAGAGCGGCCAGGTGGCGCGGGTCGGCGGCGAGGACCGCGAAGGCGCGGCCGTCAGCAAGATCACCCCTGCCCACATCGTGGACCTTACGCGGCTCATCGACAAGGGGACGATCAGCGGCAAGATCGCCAAGACTCTGTTTGCCGAGTCGTTCAAGACCGGCGCCATGCCCAGCAAACTGGTGGAGGCCAAGGGGATGACCCAGATCACGGACGTCTCGGCGATCTCCGCCAGCGTGCACGAGGTCGTGGAGTCGAACCCGGACGCAGTTTCCTGCTACAAGAGCGGGAAGCAAGGCGTGATCGGCTTCCTCGTGGGGCAGGTGATGCGCAAAACCCAGGGGCGCGCCAACCCAACAATGGTGCAAGATGAGTTGCGTAAGCAACTCGGTGAATAAGCCATGTCCCCCCGCAACGTCGCGAAGCTCATGCTGCTGACAGCCGCCGTCGGCGGCGCCCTCTTGGCGCAGGCCGCGCCCAACCGTGTCGAGAAGATCTTGGAGGTGGCCGATCACCGCGCGGCGATCCAGACCGACGTTTGGTTCGAGGACGGCGACTACCCGCAGATCATCCAACTGCTGCGGTACCGCGCAGAGCTCTACCCCCACGACTACGAGGTGCACACCGACCTCGCGTGGATGCTGGGCAACGTCCAGGAGACCGCAGAGCAGATCGCGGTCTTCCGCCGGTACGCCAAGTGGAACCCTCAGGACCCGGACGCCACCTACCCCGAGGCCGAGTACTACTACCTTCGCCGGGAGTACGCGAAGGTGCCGCCGCTGCTGGAGGAGGCCTGCAAGCGCACGCCGCCCCCGCACCCCAATGCGTTCCGCGCCCTCGCCCGGTCCTACGAGAAGCTGGACAAGCTCGAGGACTCCGCGCGTGTGTGGCACGCCTATCTCAAGCTTAACCCGTCGGACGTGCCCGCGCAGAACAACCTAAAGCGCGTGGAGGCCAAGCTCAAGGTCGGGAACGGAAACAAGCCCAATTAGCCGTGCAACCCTAATCGTTTGAGAGCGTCTAGCCAATGGGGAGGTTAGCGATGGATCGCTTGACGCCACTAGATATTGAAAGGATGCAGTTCCCAAAGGCCTTGCGGGGCTATCAGCCGGAGGCCGTACGCGAAGCGCTCGCCCGCGCCAGTTCTGAACTCGAACAGACGCTGCGCGAGTTGAAGGATGCGCGGAAGGAGACGGAGAGGATGGCCAAGACCATCGCCGTCTACCGGGACCAAGAGGATACGATCACCGAGTCGCTCAAGCTGGCTCAGCGCACCGCCGACGAGACCCGCGCCACCGCCCACAAGGAGGCCGACCTCATCCTGGAGCACGCCCGCCGTCAGGCGGAGGCGATCGTCGCCGGCGCCGAGAAGGATGCCGAGTCGGCGCGGTGGGAACTAGAGAAGCTGCGCGCCGAGAAGCGGCAGTTCCTCACCCGCACCCGTGCGGCGCTGAACGCCTACCTCGAGGAGCTCGGTTCCGAGGGCAACGCCGTGCCGCAACCCAAGGTGGAGGCGTCCAACGGCGTCAGAGGGTAGCGAGTTCGACGTGCGGGTCACCCCCCGCGCGAGCCGAGAACGGATCGAGGTCACGCCCGAAGGACTGGTGAAGGTCTACGTCACGGCCCCGCCCGCCGAGGGCGAGGCCAATGCCGCCGTGCTCAAGCTGCTGGCGAAGGCGCTGCGCGTCCCCAAGACGTCGCTCATGATCGTGCGCGGCGCCGCATCGCGCGAGAAGCGCATCCGGACCGAAACGATGACGGCCGATGAAGCGCTCGCTCGCCTCGCCGGCCGTTGAGCCGAACGCCTACTTCAGGTCGTACAACTCGTCCGTGGTGAAGTCGCCGTCTTTGTCTATGTCGCCCAGGTTCGCGTTCCGGAAGTCGTTGGCGTCAAACCCGTAACCGAACGTTCCGGTGCGCAGCGCCGGTTTCATCGCGTTCGCATGACCGTCCGTCCAGGCGATGACCCCAACGCCGTTGTTGCGCCCGTGGAAGGAGGGGAAGTTGTACGACGGCGGCTCCAGATAGGCGTTGCCCTCCAGGCGGGGCGTCGCGTAATCCCAGTTGTTGATGCGCGCGCAGGCGGCGAAGCCCACCGTCTCGGCCGGCGACCCGATCTGGCCGTAGCTGACCGAGACGGCCACCTCGTTCCAGCTTGCGTCGTACGTCGAGGGGCTCAGGTACGCGTAGTTGTAGCCGTAGCCCGTCAGGCCGAGGTTGGTGCGCATCGAGGCGGCGAAGCTCGGGTCGGCGCTCACGCCCTGGCTCTTGGTGTAGGGGTAGAGCAACCCTTCCTCGGGCCTGAGCGCCGTGCCGTCCCAGGAGCCCCACCAGTAGTAGGTGCGCTCGGCCCCGACCGTGCGCGCCCGCATCAGCCCGTCGTCGTAGTCCTGGGCGTACATCATCCACGCCAAGCCGATCTGCTTGACGTTGGAAAGGCTGGCGGTCTTCTTGGCAGCGGCCTTGGCCTGCGCGAAGACGGGGAAGAGGATGGCCGCAAGGATCGCGATGATCGCGATGACGACCAAGAGTTCGATCAGCGTGAACGCTCGCTGCTTTTGAACCATCGATACCTCGTTCGTGAGGTCATCGACTTGGGCCAGGAGAAGGATGGCGCGGGGTGGAGAACCTGCGCCGCTTTACCCATGCTCGTAGGTCGTGACCGGACGTGCCTGCAGGGCGGGCATTCGGGCTCGGGACGCTTCGTCCCATCACCGTTGCGGCACAGCGCCGGAATCGCACCGGACTTCCCCCGCATGGGCCTTGCCGGGTTGGGGCAACGCCTCTGCAGCGCCTATCAGTGTACACCGGTCGTGACCGGGCGTGCAGAGGCGGACTACCGGTTTGGGGCAGATCGCCGCGTCACGTGCTCGGCGGTGGGGCGGATGACCGCCTGCGCTTCGGTCAGGTCGATGTTGCCGAGCGTCTCGAGCGGCCTGCCCTCCACCTGGAACAGCGCCGTCTGGATGTCCGGGAACTGCCCGAGCGCGGTCAGCACGCCGTTGACGATCACCTGCTCGTCGTCCGTGCCGTACGTCTGGTCGAACTCTGCGGTGAAGTTCACCGTTGCCAAGCCGTCCTTGACCGCGCAACTCGTGGCCCGCGCTTGCCTGGGCGCGGCCGCAACGCGGTCGAGGAAAGCGTTCACGGCGAACACGCGGGCGTCCTCGCCCTGGGGGGGCGTCTGAGACCTTGCCTCGAATCGCAGTTCGCGGCCGACGAACCGCGGGGTGAGGACCTCCACCTCCCGCTCGGTCTGCTTCGCCGTCTTCTCGACTGGCAACGGCGCCTCGTTGTCGCCTCGCTTGACCGGGGAGGGCGTCAGCACTACGTAGCCCGCCATCGCCCCCAGCGCGACCACCGCCACCATCAGCAGCGCCCAGACGAAGCGCGTCGTGGCCGGGGTTCCGTGCCGTTTACTCTTTCTTGGCATCGCCTATGTACACCTTAAGCCCTTTGAGGATCGCCTTGGCCAACGCGCGCTGGTGCGCCTCGGTGGTCAGAGCCTTGCGGTCGGAGCCATGGTTGATGAAGCCCATCTCGATGAGCACGGAGGGCATCGTGGAGTTGCGGAGCACCGCAAAGCCGCTCTGGTAGATGCGTCCGTCGCTCCACGTCCCGAGCGACGGGACGGCCGTCAGCTTCTCGATCTCGTCCTGGATACACTCGGCGAGCAGCATCCCCGCCGGGTCCTGCTTGTGGAAGAAGGTGATGCTGCCCGAGGTGCTGCCCGCGGTGCGGTTGGAGTTCGTGTGGATGCTGACGAACAGGTCGGCGCGGGCGCGGTTGGCCATCTCGCTGCGCTCCTTCAGCCCGACGGCCCGGTCGTCGTTCCGCGTCATCACCACGGAGAGCCCCGCCTTCGTCAGCTCGCGCGCCACCATCCGGCCCACCGCCAGGTTCAGGTCCTTCTCGCAGACCGAAGCGCACTTGGCGCCTGTGTCCTTGCCGCCGTGGCCGGGGTCGATGACGACCACCTTGCCCTCCAGCTTGCCGTCGGAAGCCGCCGGGTGCACCAACTGCAACTGCACGTGCCCCGGCGCCAGGTTCACCTGGAACGCGGCCGGACGCTGTAGCTCGAACACCACGTGTGCGTTGCCGCGGTCATCGCCGGTCGACTTGGCAGATTTGACGAACGCGGTCTGCAGGCCGGCCTTCAGCGCGTTCTCGCTTGGGCGGGCGCCGACCAGAACCAGTTCGATGGTCGTCGGGCCCAAATAGCTTGCCGTCGGACCCGCGTCCAGCGTTCCGCTGAAGGGAAGGGCGATCAGCTCGTTCTCCGCCGATGTGCCCGCCAGACGCGGCGCGGAGACCACCGCCAGCGGCGCGTACGCCTCCATCGCCGGCGCCTCGTTCGAGTGCGGCGCGGGCGGGTCGTCCGAAACCGTCGCGGCGGGCGCTTCCTGCGCCTTCAGGTCGAGCCGAAACGTGCGGTCGGCGTCCAGCTTCGGCGTGCCGCCGGCGGGGGCAACCCCCTCCACCACCACGCGCACCACGTCCGGGTGGTACTGCGCCGCGCGCCAGCCGGCCGGGAGCCCCTCGACCGCTGGTCTGTGGAGCTCGGCGCCCTGCAGGTCCAGCACCAGCCGGACCGGGTTCTTCATCTGGTGCACGCGGGGCAGGGCCGCCAGCGTGGAGTCCACCCTGAGCCCGGTCGGGGTGCGCTCGACGTTGCGTACCCAACCGCGCACGGTGTAGGCCTTCGTGTCGGGGTCCCAAAGCGCCCGCGCGCCAAGCTGCCGGACCGCTTCGGTAAGGGAAAGAAGCGTCTTGCCGTCGAGCCGCTTGTAAGGGAGCTTGAGTTGACGACCCTCCGCCTCGACGTCGGCCACCTCGGCGCCGCCCGCCACGCGCCATCCAAACTGGCGCACCAGGGCGGGGGTGACCAGGCAGTCGTCGTCCACGCGGTACCCGCCTTCTGAGAAGACGCCGCGATAGGTGTAGTCGATTTGGACCGCCTGGGGCTGAGAAGCCAAGGCCGCCGTCATCGCCATCCATGGAACCAGACAGGCTAGCCGACGCAACACTTGGGCCCATGATACACCCTCCCCGGGAGGATTGCCATCGCGTTTCGTTGGGACCGGCGCGCCCCCGCGTCGTCCCCTATCGCCGGGGGTGTCACCCCGAGCGTCGCGAGGGATCCGGTCGCCGCCTGCGCCCGTGTGGCCGGTGTAGGGGCGATTCACGAATCGCCCTAATCCAACCGACGACCGCCAGCCGGCCCCTGGGTCGGACGCGGCCGTTGGATGGTCGGGTGGCCCGGGTGATGCGCAGCACACCCGGGTCCGCAGGACATCGCTTGCGCAAGCGTTTCGGTTGTGCAGCGTCCCAACGGTTGTCATCCCGAGCGTAGCGAGGGATCTCGGTCGCAACCCGCCTACCGGGTTCGCGTTCCCCTTTCCCTTGCGGCCGTCCCGCATTTGCAACGCCAGCCAACCGCGCCGCAGGGGAAAGGGGACAGGGGATAGAGGTGGAGCCGAGGCCCCCGGGCGTAAACCTGTAGCCCGGTAACCCTCGGCCAGCGAATACTGGCCTCCCCCTGCGCCCGCGTGGCCGGTGTAGGGGCGATTCACGAATCGCCCCGCAGGCGTTTGGCGGGTTGCGGCCTTCCCGGTTCGGCCCCGCGCCGTGTGCCCAATGTTTGCGAACACTTCTGTGACCCGCCCCTCTGGCGGGGCGGCAAACCCGCGCGCCGCCGGTCGAGTAGACTATCGCGGTCCGGGCGATTAGCTCAGCGGTAGAGCGCCTCGTTTACACCGAGGATGTCGGGGGTTCGAATCCCTCATCGCCCACCACCTCCCAGTTGGTTTTTCGGCGCCCTCGTCGCCAAGACGATCCCGTAGGAGATCGCGATCGGATGGGGCGGGTTGCCCGGGATGTACACGTCCACCTTGAGGTGGGGATCCACCCCCCGCGCATCGGCGTAACCGTTGCGGTGCAAGCCGCCGCAGATAGCCGAGCACCCCGCCGCGATCACAAGGCGCGGTTCGGCCATCGCCTGGTAGCACTGCAGGAGCGGCTCTTGCATCGCCCGTGGGACCGGTCCGGTCACCAAGAGCACGTCCGCGAAGCGGGGCGACGCCACGAACCGAATCCCAAAGCGAGAGCCGTCGAAGTCCGGGTTAAGGCTGGCGTTGACCTCCAGGTCGGTCGCGCTGCAACCGGTCGAAACCACGCGCACGTCGACCGACCTTCTGAACAAACCGATCGACGGCGGGGTGTCCGAAGGAGCCGCGGAAGGCGAGTCGGTGGAGATCACCAGGTCCTCCCGGTTGCGCACGGCGGTCATCGTCGACCGTTCCGCCACGATCGTCTTCGTCGGGCACCCCACGATGCACGCGCCGCAGGCGATGCACTGGCCCCGGTCGATCCGCACCCGATCTCCCGAAACCTCGATCGCACCCATCGGGCAGGCATCGGCGCACTTCGAGCATCCCTCCCCCGCGCAGGTCTGCGACGAGAGCTTGGGCAGCCCCTTCATATCGGCCGGGAGGTCGGGGAACGGCGTCCGGTCCACGGTGAACCGCTGCTTGGTGGCATGGAGTAAAGCGCTGAGCATGGCTTGTTTCTAGAGGTCGCTCCCCGAATAGGACAGGTTGAAGCTCTTGTTGATGATGGGGAAGTCCGCGACCAGGTTCCCGCGCACGGCGATGGCTAACCCGGTCCAGTCCTGGAAGCTCGGGTCGCGGATCACGTAACGCGAAAAGCGGCCGTCGCTGTCTGTGGTGATCCAGTGGATAAGCTCGCCCCGCCACGACTCCACGACGCCAAGCCCCACCTGGTTGCTGTGCAGCTTGGTATCGGCCGGAAACGCATAGGGCCCCGTCGGGATCTCCGACAACAAACGCTTTATCACATCGAGCGACACCTCCAGCTCCTTACGACGTATCTTTGCGCGTGCCCACACATCGCCGGTGGATTGGGATGCGGTCTCCACGGCCAGGTCCGGGTATAGACCGTGCGGAAAAACGGTCCGAGCGTCGTACGTTGACCGACTGGCCCTTGCCGAAGGACCAACCATGCCGAACTGCAAGGCGAGGTCGGCGGGAAGCACGCCGACCCCCTCAAACCGTTCTTGCACGCCGCCGTTGGAGAACAGCAGTTCGCACACCTCGATCGTGTCGCGGACAAGAATGCTTAGCTCCTTGTCGGCTTGCAGTATCTGGGCGTCCGTTACGTCCCAAGCGACACCGCCGGGCAGCACATAACCGGTTTGATAGCGCGTACCTCCGATCTTCTGCCCGATCCCCAACGCGTCGCCCCTTAGGCGGGCAAAGGTGGCGTTGACGACGGCGAATCCTACGTCCGAGGCGAGCGCGCCGAGGTCGCCGAGGTGGTTCGCCACCCGCTCGACCTCCAGCGAGATAGTCCTCAAGGTTTGGGCTCGGGGCGGCGGTTCGATGCCGAGAAGGCCCTCGACGGCCACCGCGTGCGCCAAGGCGTTGGCAACGGTCATGTCCGAGGCGGCGTTCTCTACGAGATGCCGCGCGTGTCTGGGCGCAATATCCTGTAAGGCGGACTCGACCCCTCGGTGCAGGTACCCCAACCTTATCTCAAGGCTGGCGATCACCTCACCCAAACAGCTAAAGCGGAAGTGGCCGGGCTCGATAACGCCCGCGTGGATCGGACCGACCGGGATCTCGTGCACGCCGTCGCCGGACACCGTCATGAAGCTTGAATCGCGTTCAACCGCTTCGCCATCGGCGGGCACGGACAGCGGAAATCGGTCTGGCGGCCAGGCGTGGTTGAGGATGAGGCTCTTCCAGTCCGAGTGGCCCGCGAAGCGAATACCCCAAAGGTCTCCGGTAAGTCGCTCCGCCCAATGCGCGGCCGGAACATTGCTCGTCAGCGACGGAATCTCCATCAAGCCCTGCGTGATGGGAGCAGTCACAACCTCGGCGCCCCCATGCTTTCGGTCAAGCATCAAGGTCTCTAGTAGCCGAGTGCCGTCGGCGTCACGGCGCACGCAGAGGTGCGCGTAACTCAACCCGCTCTCTATGCGCTGCGTAACGGTGGCGCCGTACTCGGCAAAAGCAATCGCGCGCCGTTCGATGGGGATCATCACAGTGCGGCCGCCCCCAAAACCTCGGTCAACATCCTCATCACGTCAGGTGAGATCAAGAAGAACAGAACTCCGGAGCCTACGAGAAGGACGACGGAGGGAAGGATAGAACCCACCGCCTTCACCTTAATTGGCGGTTCAGGTTGATCGCCAAACGCAATGCGTCCGAGATGGATCATCACGGCAACGAAACTAAGCGCCAAGCCGGTAACCAAAGCTACGGCGATGCCGACCCCTTGAGCGTCGACGACCTTGGCAAGCAACATCCATTCCGTCACGAAGGAGCCGAACGGCGGCGCCCCCATTGACGCAACGCCGGCCAAAAGCAAAGCGACGCCAAGCGGCGGGGTTTGCCGAATCAGCCCCTTCAGTTTGCCAAGGGTCACGGCGCCATATCCCTTGATGACGTTGCCGGAAAGCAGAAACGCTGCGGCTTTAGCTAGGCTATGGGCGAGCGCGTGCAATGCGAAGATAGGCGCGACCTGAAACGCAGCGGCGATCGCTAGAATCCCCATGTTCTCAATGCTCGAATACGCCCACATACGCTTAAGGTTGCGCTGCCGGATCAGCATGATCGACGCGGCAAGTACGGTGATGGCGCCCATGGGACCGAGGATGACCATCAGCAATCGACCGGTGTGGGATGCTTCCACGATGGAGCCGAGTCGCCACAGTGCGACCATCGCAACGTTTAGCAGGGCACCCGAAAGGATGGCCGATGCGGGCGCCGGGGCCTCGCTGTGTGCGTCGGGCAGCCAATTGTGAACGGGAAAGAGCCCAGCCTTTGTGCCATACCCGAGCACGAAGAAGATGAAACCGGTGTCAAGAAGCGATGGCTGCAGGCGGAAAGCGTTCGCGCGCAACCAATGAAAGCTGAGGGTTCCTCCGGCGTGCGACGCGGCCACGTGTACAAAGAACGTACCAAACAGCGCAAAAGCAAGTCCTACCCCGCAAAGGATGATGTACTTCCAGGCGGCCTCGACGGACCGGCGCGTTCCCGTCAACAGGATGAGCGGGGCCGTGATGACCGTAGTGGCCTCGACCGCCACCCAAAGTGCGCCGAGGTCGGAGGCACATACCACGCCGTTCGCTGCGACGATAAACAGACTGGCGAGGCCAAACAAGGCGCGCGCCCCTCGTGGGCCAAGGTGGAGATCCTTCGGATCTTCGAGCGTAAGTGAGGCGCTGACGATCGAAGCGCCGTAAACCAAGACGTTGACCACAAGAAACCACGCGGCCATGGCATCGATCTTGAACCATGCGGTCGTGGCCAGTTCGACGCCGCCCTTCAGAGCGGTATACGACACGACCGACGTAACGAGCACCTGCGCGACCGCGCCAATCGCAGCATAGGTGCGGAGCTTGCGCAGGTCGCTCAGCAATAGGCTGAGCAAAGCCAGTAGAAGCGGTATGCCGCTTAGGCCGAGCAGTAGGCTCATTCGTGCAGGTCCTTCATCTTGCGAACGTCAAGGTGCTCAAACGAAGTGCGCACACGGAAGAGAACCAGTCCGGAGAGAAGCACGCCCATGAGCAGGTCAAACAGAATCCCGAGTTCGATCACCACGGGTAACCCAGGGGCCTGGGTAAAAGCATAAAGAAAGATGCCGTTATCCATGACCAAAAAGCCGATGAGCAGGCTCAGTGCCAGTCGACGGGTGACCATGATCAGAAGACCCGTAACGACGGTGGCGAGAGCAAGGCCCGCGTGTCCCGCCATCTCCCCCGCGACGGCAAAGCGAGCGCTCTCGAAGTGGCAACAGACGAGGACCGCGGCGCCAATGAGCATCGTGATGGTGGGGTTGAGGAACGCTCCCTTGTCTCGGTTCACGTTAAGCCGCGCGGCGCTCCAGCAAAGGAAGGCCGGGATGACGATCCCTTTCATGACGAACACGATCGCGCCCAGCAAGTGTTCGCCGTTGACCTGTTCGGCGCCGCCACGGACCATAAGCAACACACCGAGGGCGCAACCCTGAAGGGCGAGCCCCCAAAGCATATTGCGCACACGCGTGATCCCGAGCATCCACACGGACGAAAGCGCGATGATCCCGATCAGCTCTTGAACTAGTTCTGCGCGCATCGCTAGACCCCCACCGCCGCCACAAAAGCGGACATAACGGCGAGCGCCGTCGAGAACACAACGAGCGACGGTACGCGGCGCCAGTTGAGCTTCACGGACGTTGCTTCAAACACTCCAAGCAGAACGCCAACCGCAAGAACCGCCGTAGTGGACATAGCGATCAGGACCGGGCCGACCTCAATGCCAGGAGCGAAACCGGCAAGCAGCATGCGAACCCCGATTCCGAAGAACACGGCCGTCCTAAGCGACACCGTCAACTCGATCAAGCCGAGGTTGCGGCCGCTGTTCTCGAGGATCGTTGCCTCGTGGATCATCGTCAACTCAAGGTGGGTGTTCGTGTCGTCGACCGGCATCCGCGATAACTCGGCGAGAGACGCCAAGATGAACGATGCGCCGGAAAGCAAAGCCACAGAAAAGCGGACGGGCGAGGTGAGCGATACGGACAGATCCATCGTGCCGCTGGAGAGGGAGACCGCGACAAGCCCCAACATAAGCCCCGGTTCCACGAGAACCGCAATCGTGCTTTCCCGGCTTGCGCCCAATCCTCCAAAGGGAGATCCAGTGTCGAGCGCGTCGAGTACCGCAAAGAACCGCGCCAACGCAAGCAGGTATATGACCAAGATCAGATCAGCTGCACCGGTTCCAAAGGCGATCGGTTGCGCGCCCGTCCAGGGCAATACCATGGCCAAGGCCAATGCAATGGCGAACCCGATTATTGGGTTGGCCCGGAATAGCCAGGACGCCGTCGACGACACCGTCTCGGTCTTCCTGAAACACTTCATCACGTCGAACACAAACTGGAAGAAGGGAGGACCGGGACGTGCCTGCATCAACGCCTTCGTGCGACGAATAACGCAGGTTAGCAGAACCGGGATGAGACTCACGAGCCCCGCATGGACGAAGTTGAGGGTGATCTGGTTTGTCATCGCAGACCTCCCAACAGAAGAAGAAGGACAAGCGTGATGATCATGGAAAGCAGGTACTGGTGCACGCCGCCAGCCTGGAACTTCTTCAGGATCCCCTCGGAAAGGGTGGTAAACCTTGATAGGATCGGCCCGTATACCCTCGATTCCAGATACGGTTCGTGGCTGAGTTCAACGCTGATATTGGTGGGAAGGTGGGTCGTGCGCTCGCCTTCCTCATCAACTTCGATGTCATACCGGTACAGCGATCCGAAGAGCTTCGATATGGGCTGGGCAAAGCTCGTGGCCGTGTACTGAGTCCTTGGGGACAACGGGCCAAAGCCGCAATTCCACGTAAGGTACGTCCGCGCTGGGTTCCGATTGGCGAGCTTTCGCATGGCCACGGCAAGAAGCGCCAACATTGGCACGGTGACCGCGATCATCAGCGCCAAGGGCAAAGGGTTTGGCAGTTCCATCGTTACGAGATCGAGCCGGTAGAGAGTCGACCACACGAGGGGCGAAGCCACACCTAGGAAAACGCATAGCCCCGCAAGGAACACGCAGGCCGCAACCATCGAACGGCTGCCTTCGGTCGCGCGTTCCGCCTCGGGACTCCTCGGGTTGGCGAGGAACGCAATTCCAAAGGCCTTGATGAAACAGGCAAAGGCGAGCGCGCCGACGAGCGCCACCCACGCCATGAGCAGAAGCAAGATGAAGCGAACCTCGCCAGAAAGGGAGGTAACGGCTATGTCAAACATGCCACGGTAAAGCAGATACTCGCTGGCAAAGCCGCTGAGCGGAGGAAGGGCGCTAATCGTCGCACACCCTACGAAGAAGGTGAGCGCCGTGGCCGGCATCCTCTTCAACAAACCGCCCAGTCGGTCGATCTCGCGGGTGTGCGCTTTGGCGTCGACCGTGCCGGCGCCGAGGAACAAAAGCGACTTGAAGACGCCGTGGCCAAGCGTATGGAACAACGCCGCCCCCAGCGCAAGGGCGGACGCGGCTTCTAGCCCCTTGGCTCGCGCGGAGATCGCCAAACCGATCGCAAGGAGGATAAGCCCAACGTTTTCGACGCTGCTGTACGCCAAAAGCCGCTTGATGTCGCGCTGAAGCAGGGCAAACACCACGCCCCAAAACGCGGATACTGCCCCAAGGGCGACCAAGGTCCAGCCGATCCAATCAGCACAGATGCCACCGTAGACGAAAAGCCTTAGAATGCCGTAGATCGCGGTTTTGATCATCACACCGCTCATCACGGCCGAAAGCGGACTGGGCGCTGCCGGGTGGGCGATCGGAAGCCAAAGGTGGAACGGCCACGAGCCGGCTTTCACAAGGAACCCGACCAGGATGAGAAGGGCGGGCGCCGTCGCTCGCTGCCCGGATATGAGCCAATCGCTGAACAGCCAGGAACCGGTGAGCGTGTGCGCCCACAAGAAGCCGGCCATCAGGAAAGCGGTGCCGATGCGGGTGGCCCCCAAGTACACAAACGCAGCCCTCCTGACCGATTGGCGGTGGTGCTCTGTGGCCACAAGCACGAACGACGAAAGCGCCATCAGTTCCCAGAAGACGAAGAAGGCGATCGCGTTTGAGGAGATCACCACGCCCACCATGCTCCCAAAGAGGATGGCAAGGTTCGCCCATATGGGTCCTCGGCGGGCTTCGCCCTTAAGGTGCTTGAGGTAATCAGGAGCGTAAACCGTCACTGCGATGCCGACCAAGCCGATCAGCATCAGGAACCACCGACTCAGGGAGTCGAACCGGAACTCCCAACGATGGCCGGCGACGCCAAGCCAGGCGGGCAATTGCGCCTGGCCCGAGTCGAACACCGCAGAACCCATGCATACGAGGCAACCCAAACCGCAAAGGAAGGTTGACACGCGGGCGCACCAGCGCGGTCGTGCAAAGCCGAACGGCGCCGCGAGGATCCAGATGCCGAGTGCCAGAAGGGAGAGAGGGACAGCGCTTTGGGGCGGAGCCATCAAACCTCTGACTCCAGCTCTTTGATCAGCGTCAACGACTCCTCGAGGTGAGCGTGGAAGTACCTCTTCATCGCATCAAGGACGTCGATCAACAGCGGATCTCGGAGTGAGTAGAACACCTGGCTGCCCACTTTTCGCTTCTGCACCAAGTGCTTGGCACGCAATAGGGCCAGATGTTGCGAAACGTTCGCCGGCTCAACCGGTATAAGGCTGAGGATGGCGCTAACCGACATTTCTCCCTCCTTCAAGCATTCAATGATGTGGGTGCGAGTGGGATGCCCCAGAGCTCTGAATATG